>CAZPZE010000312.1:0-2484 GCA_964590625.1 uncultured Solibacteraceae bacterium | reverse complement strand
GTGCGGCCCCTGCCGCCAGATGACCCCGATCATCGACCAGCTCGCCGACGAGTACGCCGGCAAGGCCAAGATCGGCAAGCTGAATGTGGATGAGAACGGCCAGACCGCGATGCGCTACCAGGTGCGCGGCATCCCGACGATTCTGCTCTTCAAGGGCGGTCAGATTGTCGGGTCGCGCGTCGGCGCCGTTGGCAAGGGCGATCTCCAGAAGATGCTGGACGCCGCTTAATCACCGCAGTCCAAAAAGACGTCTGTCAAACGCGTGCGGTTCGGCGTCGCCAACGCGAATTTCGCCGAACCGCGCGTGATTCGGATTGATCAGGATGTTTCGTTCGGCCGGGATGACCGCTGAGGGAACGAACATCGCAAGCGACCTCGCCTCCGCCACCCACCGATCCCCAATCCATTGAGTTTCCTCCCGATAAGGATGGTCATTCCATCCGTCAGGCAATTCGGGAAGATCGGCAATCAATTCATCGGGAATATCGATCGGAATCAGCACCGCGCTCGAGGGCAGGCGTTCGCGCGTGAGATGCACCAGCATCTCCAGCACTGCCAGCGGGCGGCTGCTGGCAGCGTAGACCATTTCGACCCCTTGTGAATTCCACCGGCTGCCCCATCTGGCGGCTCCGGCTCCGGACAACGGCTCGGCGGCATAGTCCGGAACAACAATCCTCCAGGTCAGCACTCAGGCAAACAATCCATAGCCAATCCGTCCGATCTCCCGTAGGACGGCTTGTGCCCCTCCGTCGGAATCCAGATACTGCAGAGGCGGCGCATCGTGAAACATCGGGCTGGGATCGCTGAGCCACCCAGCCGCGCGCGATTCTTCCCCAAAAACTCTGGTTGCCTCTTCCAGAACTCTGCCGATTCTGAGCAACCGGTCGGCCTCGTCTGGCTTGAGATAGCCCTCCGATTTGCGGCGAAGTGCAGTCCTTACAGGAATGCCGATCAGCCGGAGAAGTAGCGCCGGCTCAACACCCAGTCGCTTGCTGAATCCGTCCACCGCGGACCACGGCACGGAGCGCGGGCCGATGTCGACGAGTTGTTCGCTGATGTCGCGGCGCTTCCGCTTTGCTTTGGAATCGACTACCAACTCCAGTACAGACGCTGCGGTCTTCATCATTCAGCGGCCTCCCGCCACCTGTCTCATACTCTACGCCACCTGGCGGAGCCCGTCAATGCGCGGCCGGCTTCTCGAAGTGCTGGTAATCCTTCGGACTCGACCAGCTTCCGCCCCACGTCCAGCCCTTCTCCGCGAATCGCTTCACGATAAAACTATCCGCCAGAATGGACCCCGGGAACGCCTTTGTCCGGTCCAGATACTGCTTCCCGGCGGGCGGCAGCACCTTGTCGCCTTTGACATACGGATTCGTCAGCGGATTGACGTCGATCGCCCGCCCCCAGCTGTGATTCGAAAATTTCCCCGGCTGTCCGGTGACATCCCGGCAGTTGAAGGCCGACGTATTATTCGCCGCCATCGACGCATCGTCGCTGCCCTGATAATCCTCCACCGGCGTCATCTTCTCAATCAGGAATCCGTGCTCGAAGAGCTCGCGAAAAATCCCCACCACTTGTTCGGCCACGTCCTTATCGACAACCAACACACCAGTCATCGGCATCTGATCGAAATTCCAATAGGACAAAGTGAGCTGCCGCAGATCGTCCGGACTCACCGGACATCCCTCATGCCACGTCGTCGCCCTCATCTTCGCAAGCAGCGGCGCTGAGATCGGCTCAATCCGCCCCGTGAATGGCGCCTTTTTGTGCGTGACCACTTCCGGCGGTTGCGCCGCACATGCACTCGTGAGCAGCAACGCCAGACAGACGATAACCGAACCCTTCATGGCGGCCAGTGTAGCGCGGCGCGCTTATTCGACGGCCCAGTATCCCGATCGCGTACTCACCTTCAGCTTCGGATTTCCTTTCACCGATACCTGAATCGAATGAAATACGCCCGGCTGTCCAGCCGGAGCCTCGAACGTCAGGATGTACTGCCGATGAACCTCCAGGCTGATGAGCTGGATCGCCTGTCCGAGCGCATCCTTTTTGAGAAAGCCAAGCGCTCGCCCGCCTGTTGTCTCCGGAAAAAGACTGGAGAGATCCGGCTGCGCCAGATGCGCCAGTTCTCCGAGCGCATACACAAAACTGCCAGGCCCGGGTTCATACGGAACCGTCGTTTCATCGCGTTCCCGATACGTTCGCCTCTCCGCGATCGGCTTCAGATCCTCTTTGACCTTGCTTTTCACCGTGAACGGCTGCAGAAACGGCGACCACGTAACCCAATAAACGGCCGCGTTCAGCCGCTGCGCCTTCGCCATCACCTCCGGCAGTTTGGCGTCACTCCCGCGGTCCCTCTTTTCTGCAATCATCAGGATGATCCGCCGCCTCGCCGCCGGCCGCGCCGCCAGCATCGTCAAAGCCTGTCCGATCGCATCGAGCGTATGTGCATCGCCGCCTTCCATCCGCAGCATCCGCATCGCA
>CAZPZE010000311.1:0-7151 GCA_964590625.1 uncultured Solibacteraceae bacterium | reverse complement strand
CGCGATAGAGCGCCGGATGTCCCAGCCGCACAATCCATCCGAGCAGGAGAAAAAACAACGGCGGATGCGCGTTGGTGCGCAGCTCGAATTCCAGATCGGCCCAGCGCGGGCTGGCCGACATGAACAGGTGCTGCCACTCATCAAAATCGATAAACGTCCTTCGCCCGATTTCGACGCGGATCAGCAATCCCGCGAGCGCGATCAGGACCAGCCAGAGCCAGAATGTGCGCGGCTTCATGGAGCCTGCTGGGGAGCCGCGCAGGTTCCGGCGCTGCGGAATTCGGCGTAGACGTCGTAGTTATCGAGATCTAGCGTCTGGATGCAGAGTCCGTGGCCCGCGGCGAGTTCGGCGGCGCGGGCACGATAGGCGGTGACCTGCGCTTCCGTGCGGGCTTTCGGAACCGGCTGCGCGAGACAGAAGATCGTCATCGCCGGCAGATGCCAGTTCTGCATGGCGGTCGCCATGTGGGCGTAGAGTTCGGGATCGCGGAGATCGAGATTCCAGTGGTCTTTGTCGCGGAAGAGCATCATGGAGCGGCCGTCGTGCGCGAGCTTGTAGACGTCGACGGTGTCGCTTCCCGGCAGCGCGCCCGCGAAGCTCCAGTCCCAATCGTGGTGGTGCATGAAGAACGTCGTGAGGTTGAACTGGTCGATGATGATGGCGGGCGGCGCGGGGAACAGCCGGTTGTAGCGGTTCATCTGATCGGTGAGCAGCATCGTGCTGACCTTCGGATACGCGTCGTAATTCTCGTAGCTCGCGTAACCGATGCCGACCGTGAGCAACCCCGCGATCGCCAGAACAGCGGGAAGCGGAACCTTCGCGAACAAGCGGTCGAACAACACAAACGGGCAGATGACGAAGAACGGAAACAGAATGTACTGCTGACGCAGGAATCCGCCAAACGGGTACAGGCGCGCGACGCCGCCGAACATGAGCGCTCCCAGCATCGCAAGAGGAACGATCAGGACGGCGGCCGCAGCGATATTGCGCGTCTCATTCCATCGCCGCGCCAGCCAGAAGATCGCGATCGCCGCGAGAATGCAGAGCGCCAGCACTGCGTAGAACGCGGTCCCTTCGGAAACGGCGAAAGGCGAGAAGCCGTTGAACTCATTGCGCAGATTGCGGAGGAGGAACGCGCCAATCGATTCGGCGCCGTCGGGCTCGAAGTAAAAATCAGGCAGGTGCGCGTAGGCGCGCGGCGCGCCGGCGAAGTGCGCAATATATTCCCAGGCCGGAAGCGCCAGCAGAAGAACGTAAGTGAGCGCCTCTCGGCCGAGCACCCGCAGCGCGCCGTCTTTCGCGCGGAACGGCTGGATGATGAGCGAGAACAGCAGCACCGCGCCCACGTAAATCAGGGCGTAGTATTCCGTCAGGCACGCGAGCGCCGCCAGCACGCCGAAGAGAATCCGCGAGCGCAGCGGACCGCGGCCATCGTCGATGAGATCGAGGTAATACCAGAAGGACGCCTGCACCAGAAACGCCGCCATCATGTAGGTGCGGACTTCTTCGGTAATCAGGATCGACGGCAGCGCGAGCCCATAGGCAAGCGCCGCGAGCGCCGCCCAGATGTGGGAACGCACCGCGCGCCACGCGATCATTCCGACCAGATACACCGAGCCTGAGCCGCTGAGGATCGAAATCGCGCGGTAGGTGAGATTCGAATGACCCAGCAGGAACGTCAGCCGCAGCAGCAGGAAAAACAGCGGTGGATGCGCGTTCGCCTGGTACTCCTGGATGAAATTGCCCCACTGAACCTGGTGGGCGATCCATACGTGCCAGTACCCGTCATACTCGATGTACTGGCTGGCGCCGAGAACGAGCCGCGGGATCAGACAGAGAATCGTGATGCCGAGAAGCAGCAGGTGGAAGGACCGGGGAATCCGCCTGTCGTTCATCAAACCCTACTATAGAAGAGGCCCTTCCATTGATTCGCTCCCCTCTTTTCGAATTCGACTGGCTCGAGCACGGCTTCGGGCTGCGCGACTCGGTTCCACCGCCGGATTTGACCCTCGCTAAACAGATTCATTCCGCACGCGTGCTCGATGCCTGCGGCCGCCGCGGCCAGCAAATGGGGGAGGGCGATGCGATTGTCTCCTCCGAGCCCGGCATCGCAATCGCGATCAAAACGGCCGACTGCGTTCCGATTCTGTTCGCAGATCCGGAATCGCGCCTGATTGCGTGCGCTCACGCAGGTTGGCGCGGAACGGCTGGAAATATCGCCGCAGCTACCATCGAGCGGATGAAGGCGCTCGGCGCCGATCCAGAGAACATTGTGGCTGCGATTGGGCCGTCGATCGGGCTCTGCTGTTACGAGGTGAGTCCTGAAACGGCGGCGCACTTCGACCGGTGGAGAACCCCCACCCCTGGTGACTTGAAGCCGCATCTCGACCTTCCGGCGATCAACGAGCGCCAGCTACGGGAGGCGGGCGTCCAGCGGATCTGGAAGTCGGGGGAATGTACTTATTGCCGGGCGGATCGGTATTTCTCGTTCCGCCGCGAGAAGGAACAAGCTGGGCGAATGCTCTCTTTTGTTAGCAGAACCGCCTGAAAACACGTCGGGCGGACCTTTTGAGTCCGCCCGGAGAATCGCCCCAATTGGGTTCGTTTTTGCTTTTAGGCAGCCGGAGCGAACAGATCGGCGCTGTCGTCGACTTCGATTTCGTGACGGTCGACCTGCTCCTGGCATTTGATGCAATACGCCGCCCACGGCACCGCTGCGATGCGCTTGGGGGAGATTTCTTCGTCGCAATGCAGACAGATGCCGTACGAACCATCTTCGATACGGGCCAGTGCGCGGCGGATCTGGCGCAACATGTTGGAGTCACGATCCAGATTGCGGATCGCAAGTTCACGTTCACCCGCCAGCTGCACTTCATCGAGGGCGTCCGGCGCCTTCTCGATTACGATTTCGTCACGGTTGCGAAGCGAGCCTGACAGTTCCGCCCGCTTCGTCTCCAGTGTTTTCCTGAATTTTTCCAAATCACCCTTGGTCATTTCCGAATCCTCGCCTTCTCCTACTGCTGTACCGCTGAGGCCTCTCTTTCGTGTCGTCTGTGTTAGAGACGAATATCTGCCGTCAAAGTTTCAAAAAATATGAGTACCGAAAGCTTAAATATTACTCATCAGTGCCGAAGAACTGCGATCCCCAGCACATTCCGCTGTGGCACTCAGGCCCAACACCGCCTAGCCTGAGCAATCCCCGTGCCAAACTTCCCTTGCCAGACTCGGGTCTTACATCCTATACCAACCCCGAGCCTTTGTCCATGGTTTCGGTGCAACTGAGCGGCCGGAATGTTACAGCGGCCGTCAGGGAACCAGTCCTACTGATCCGAAGACCAAACCGTAGTCCTGACCATCTATACGATCCACCGGGTCCACCTGGATCCCGATTTCCACCGAATCCTTACCTGCCAACATATCGGCCGGTATTGGAATTAGACGATGGAAAATGCGTTCCGAATCGTAAATTCGCGTATCCGACACCGTTTTTCCATCGACCAGAACCATTAGAGTGCGCGGAGCGGCAGAAAGTTGCGCGCTCGGACACCTTCCCTCCAGTTCGAGACGGTGAGCGGTGGCGGGGACACCCAGCCGCAGGGTTGCTTTGGCGGGCATCCAGCGAATGCCGGATTCCACGGGCAACCATTCCGGTCCCAATAGCCAGGAATAGAGGGTATTGCCGATATCGACGTGACTCGGCAATCGATCGACGTGGCGGCCTGACTCCTGCCGCCGATATCCCTCCGATACGTTCCGGAGGTGATCTCTTTCGACAGAGTATACCACAACCTCATCGTGGGTAATCGCATGATGAAAGACCACCGGATCCAGTACGAAGCGGGCAGGGTCGGTATCCGTACCGGTAAGTGCAGTCTCTGGAGTGAGATAGACGTCCGGGATATCCAGGGCTTCGAAGGCGGAGTTGGCGAAAGAAAAATCGTATAATTCCGGGTTGACGCCCTCGATGGCGATCGGTTCGCCGGGATGGGTGTGGCGGGCGGCTTCGACACCCAGCACGAGCGTCCGGACACTGTCCGATTTCGCGCGCCACCAGGCAGTGGCGGCGCGAGTGATGGGCGTGATGGATGCAAACCAGAGAACCAGAACGGCGGCGGCTAAAGATCGCTGCAGCGGTGAATTCCTGGCGAACTCCGCGGCGGCGCCGCCGGCGAACATCGCGATTCCGATCGAAGGGATGACCAGGTAATAGGGAGTGCGGTGGTCGGCCAGCGGCAGCAGCGGGGCGAGCGTGATGGCAAACCAGGCAATCCCAAAGAAGAGCCTGGGGCGCGACTTCCAGGCGAGTACCATGCAGGCCAGGAGTGCGGCTGCCGAGACGATCAACAGAAATCCGCCGAACCGATGACTCATGCCGAAGCGGTAGACGGGTTCGGGCAGGATGGTCCAACGGCAGTAGAGCGCGAGAGTTTTCAGGATGCCGGAATCGAAGTGGAGCGCGTAAGGTCCCGAGGACGGGATAGGCGCCAGCCAGCGGTGCAGGGCAAAATATGCGGCGGATAGCGCAGCAGGCGGTGTCAGGTCGCGCAAAAGGCGGCGGTCTGATTTCTGTACCAAAATGACCCACGCGGCGGCGATTGCGGGATAGACGACGTTGATTTCGAGCGCGCCGAAACCGAGCACGAACACCACGAGTTGCGCCCACCAGAAAGTCCGCCGGCCGGTTTCGATGTAGCGGATCAGGAGCGCGAGCGCCCCGAGGAGGAACAGCGGGCACATCAACTCGTTGTAAGCGGAGCTCCAGGTAAGCGGCGTGACGAGGGCGGTGTTGGCGATCCAGAGGACGGGAGCGAGGACGGAAGCGAGGCGGGACCCTGTCAATTTTTTGACGGTCCAGGCCATCAGCACAGCGTCGGCGGCCGCCGTGGCGAAGGCGGCGATGCGGAATGGGAGCGGGTCCAGTCCGAACAGCGATTCCAGCAGGACGAAGAAGCCGCGCTCGCTCCAGGGGCGGATCGTCCCCTGCGCGGCGGGTGCGAAGAGTTCGTAAAGAAGATCGTGGCGTCTGGCGATCAGGCGGGGGAGGCTGAGCCAGGCAAAATCATCCGCCCTGAACCATGTCTGGAAAGCGTCACGATAGAGCCAGAGCAGAAACGCGACGGGGAGCAGCCAGAGGACGGCGTCCGGCACGCGCCGGAGCGCCGCGCGGAAGGGGGACATCAGTTCGAATCGAGCGAGACGCCACTGATGATGATGCCGAGCTCGCGGCGGTCGGTGGGACCGGGAGGCAGCGAGTTATCGAGCGAGAAATCGATGGCGACGGTGTCGCCGGTGAGCAGGGAGGCGGGCACGTCGGCCGTGAAGGTGTGGGCGCCTGGATCGACGTACTTTTCGGTCTTGAGGGTTTTGGAGCCGACGGCGGCGGTCAGACTCTGCGAGTGGACCTGCTGCAGAATGGGGTCGGACGCCGAGAGGTTCAGGGTGAGGGTAGCGCCTTTCTGTGCGGCGCCGGGGGGTGTTTTGAGAGTGATGGTGAAATTGCCGGAGGTCCACCGCCAGAGGCCGGCTTCGAGCTGGTAGACGCCTTTGGTCAACTGCTCTTTGGCGCTCGGGGCGTTCATCCTGAGCGAGGAAACGAGCGGCGCGTTGGCAGCGGGCTCGCCTTCGTCATTCTGCACAGCCTGATTGGCTTTCTTGCTGCAACCGGCGAGGAGAAGCGCGGCGGCAGCCAGGAGCGTGAAGCTGCGGGATCGGAAATGTGGAATCATGCGATTTTTTCTACCTGAACTAAACAACTATAGAATGTGGGGCCGCCGCCTTTATCGGTGAGGCGCTGCGAAGTCAGCATATTGATGCCGCGGCGGTCCGGCGCGAGCCTCGGCCAGCGGGTCGAGCGGACGCAGACCACGCCTTCCGCGACAGTGGTTTCGATGCGCGCTTTCAGCTCGCATTCGCCGCGATCGTTGAAGACGCGGACGGCATCATGCTGCGCGATGCCGCGCGCGGCGGCGTCTACTGGGTGAAGCGTGAGGCTGCCCTGCAGTTCGTCGTTTTCCGGGCGCGAGGAAAACGTGGAGTTCACGTTGTTGTCGCCCTTGGGCGAGATCAGTTCCAGCGGGAAGCGGCTGCGGAGTGATGAATCGCCGTTGCGCGATTCGACGGGCGGCTCGAAATCGAGAGTTTCAGCGTGGAATTCGCATTTTCCCGACGGAGTGCCGAAGCCGCCTTCCGCGAAGGGAAGAAACGGATCAGGGACGTTGAGGCGAATGAAGTGCCGCTGGTCGAGTGCTTCGAGCGTAATGCCGTCAAGAAACGGATGACCGCTCGAGAGCGCGGCGCGAATCATGTCGTCATCGGAATCGCGGAAGCAGGGCTCGGTGAAACCCATGCGGGCGGCCAGGGCGCGGAAAATGTCCTGATTGGAGCGGGCTTCGCCGGGCGGCGGCAGTGCGGGCCGCGAAAGCTGCAGGTAGTAATGGCCGTATGGCTTGTGGAGGTCTGTGTTTTCGAGGAACGTGGTGGCGGGCAGAATGATGTCCGCGAAATCGGCGGTATCGGTTTGCAGTTGTTCGAGGACAACGGTGAACAGATCTTCGCGGCGCAGACCCTTGTGGACGGTGTTCTGATCCGGCGCGATAGCGGCGGGGTTCGAATTGAAGACGACAAGCGCGTGGATGGCGGGATCGTTCCGTTTCGTGAGCGCGTCGCCGAGCTCTGCCATGTTGATGATGCGCGCATCGCGGCCGAGCGGAGAACGCAGCTGCAGTTCCGGCATCTCGATGGCTTGGGAGTTGAAGTGGGAAGCGTAAGAGGTGGAGAGCTGAATCCCCCCGCCGGCATCGCGCCAGGCGCCGGTGAGCGCGGGCAGCAGCGATACGAGCCGCACGGCCATGGCGCCGCGCTCCGAGCGCTGCACACCGTAGTTCAGGCGGATGGCGGCGGGGCGGATAGTGGCGTATTCGCGTGCGAGTTCGACGATATCTGCCGCGGGAATTCCGGTCAGCTGCGCTGCGCGATCCGGCGTCCACTCGCGGACGCGGTCTTTCAGCCCGGCGAAACCGAGCGTGTGGCGTTCGATGTAATCGCGGTCTTCGAGGCCGTCGCGAATGACGACGTGCATCATGGCGAGAGCCAGCGCGCCATCCGTGCCGGGATGGATGGCGAAGTGGCGGTCGGCGAGGAGGCCGGTGCG
>CAZPZE010000310.1:0-8547 GCA_964590625.1 uncultured Solibacteraceae bacterium | reverse complement strand
GCCGACCACTCGTCTTCCGGCAGATCGAGCACCGGCGTTCGCTTGATGCGTCCGGCGCAATTAATCAGGATGTCGATGCTGCCGAGCTTCGCGAGAATTTCATCGCGCGCAGCCACGAGCGACTGACGATCCGCGACATCGGCGGCGAGGCGCAGCGAGCGCCGGCCTTGCTGCTCAATTTCGGCTGCAACAGGGTCTGCGGCATCGATCCGGCGGGAGCAGGGAATCACGTCCGCGCCCGCTTCCGCGAGCCCGATGGACATAGTTTTCCCAATACCGGAGGTGCCGCCGATGACGACGGCAACCTTGCCGCTAAGGTCAAGGGATTTCAACATGTTGGGGCGTTCTCAGACTCCATGAAAATGGATAACTTCCATTATCCACCCAAAACGCCTTCCGGGTTATCAAAAGCACATCAAAAATGTGACAGTTACAACGATTTTGTCTGACATGTCAACGCAGATCCTGCATGCAAATTACGAGCAACTGCCGCATCGCATCGCGCTACAATCGTCTCTTATGTTTCAGGGCATCGAACACATGGCGATCTCTTCGCCGAATCCGGAAAAGCTCGCGCAATGGTACGTCGACCACCTCGACTTCCACATCAACTACAGCTATGCGGGCAATTATTTTGTGAAGGCGAAGAATGGCGGCATGCTGGAAATCATTCCCGCCTCGAACTCACTCGCCGCACCGCAGGTGCTCGCGAACAACAAGGACGCGGGCTTCCGTCACCTCGCGATCATGGTGGAGGATTTCGATGCCGGCGTCGCCAATCTGCGCGCGAAGGGCGTGACGATGGTCGGCGAGCCTTACGAAACGCAGGGCAACCGCCTCGCATTCTTCAACGATGCCGACGGCAACCTGGTACATCTGATCAAGCGCCAGAATCCGCTTCCGTAGCACGCCGCAACATCGGATTCCATCGTGCTGCGACGCGTCTTCAAGGCATTTCAGTACCGCGATTTCCGCATCCTCTGGATTGGCGCCTGCACATCCACCATCGGCACGTGGATGCAGGAAGTCGCGCAGAACGAGCCAGTTCTGCAGTTGACGAATTCGCCATTCCTGCTGGGGCTCGACGCGTTTCTAGGCGATATCCCGATCTTTCTTTTCTCTTTGTTCGGCGGCGTGCTGGCCGATCGGATTGATCGCCGCTTCATCCTGATCGGGTCGCAGGTGGTTCAGATGATTTCGGCCGCGATCCTGGCCACTCTCATCTGGACCAATCACGTCCAGGTCTGGGAGATTCTCACGCTGTCATTCGTGGTGGGGACGGCGCAATCGTTCGGCGGCCCGGCGTATTCCGCGCTCGTACCCAGTCTGGTCGAGAAGGAAGACCTCTCGAACGCCATCGCGCTCAATTCCATTCAGTTCAATCTGGCGCGCGTCATTGGTCCGGTCATCGGCGGGCTCGCCATGAAATATGCGGGCGCCGGCTGGTGCTTCGCGCTGAATTCTCTTTCATTCGTCGCCGTGATCATTTCGCTGCTCCGGCTCCATATCAATTTCAGCCCGCCGCGAACAGGCGAATCGATCATCGCCAGCATGAAGCAGGGATTCTCGTTCATCCGCGATCAGGGCGCCATGGCGACCCTGATCATCATTGCGTTCTGCATGACGCTGCTTGGAATTCCGATCATCACGTTCCTGCCGGTATTCGCCAAGATCGTTTTCTCGGGAACCGCGATGACGTACACGTTGTTTCTCGTGGCGAGCGGACTTGGATCCATCACCGGCGCGCTGACCGTCGCGTGGCTCGGCGACGTTCACAATAAGGGCCGAATCGCACTGATGGCGCTCGTGCTGATGGGCGGGGGCATCATCGGATTTTCACAGTCGCGGTCGCTCGCCCTCAGTTGTGTGATGCTGTATTTCACCGGCGCCGTGCTGATGTGCGCGTTCGCGATGATCGCGTCGCTCGTCCAGCTCATCACTCCCAATGAAATGCGCGGCCGCGTGATGAGCGTTTATAACGTCGCATTCCGCGGCGGTATGCCTTTCGGCAGCGTGCTGACCGGATGGCTGGTTCCCATGCTCACCGCGCCCACTGTTCTGTCTCTGAATGGGTTAGTACTGCTCTCGCTCGGTCTTTACTTCCTCGTGATCCAGCGCCGCGTCGCCGCATTGTAAAGTTGTGTCCGCGCCGGATTTAATGAACCGCGATCGGCTGCGGATGCATCGTAAGATTCATACAGGGCGAGACTCAATGCGATTGCTTTCGGCTTTCATTCTGCTTCCTTTTTTATGCTCCGCTGCTGATGATCTGATTCTCCTCCGCGATCATCAGGACCGCAAGGCTCTCGAAGCCAAAGCCGCCGCGCTCGAGGCCGCGGCGCAGCACAAGGCCAACGATCCTGGGGCCTGGTATCAGGGCGCGGTCGCTTATTCCTATGCCGCCGAAGTCGCCATGGAGCAGGGCGATAAGAATGGTTCGAAACGGTCTGCCGAGGCCGGCGTAGCGATGGCCGACAAGGCGATCGAGATCAATGACCGTAACGCGGAGTACTACCGGATTCTCGGGACGCTCTGCGGGCAAATCATTCCGGCGAATCCCATGGCGGGCATTTTGATCTACGGCAAGAAAGCTAAAGAAGCACTCGATAAGGCCGTCGCGATGGATCCGAAATCCTCCCGCGCATTTCTTGCGCACGGCGTCGGTTACTACTACCTGCCGACGAATTTCGGCGGCGGCCCGGCGAAGGCGATTGAGGATTTCCAGCGCGCCATCGCGCTCGATCCCAAATCCGCCGAGGCATATTTATGGATGGGGATCGCGCTCCGAAAGGAAAACCAAAACGCGAAAGCTCACGAGGCGCTTGCGAAGTCGCTCGCGCTCGATCCCAATCGCATCTGGGCGAAGCAGCAACTGGCCAAAACTCCCGCAAAGTAAAGGCTTTGCGCCGCTGCGGACGCCTTCAGGCTTCACAAGACTGCAACCGATTCGTCATAATTCGGTTGTAAACTGAATCGAACTCGTTCGCGTGTTTACCTCACTCCGGCTGCGCCTGTACCTGACGTGTTTCCTGCTGATCGCGTGCATGATGGCGATCGTGGACCTGGCGCGGTCAATGCCCATCATCGTTCTGATCCTCATTGAGGTCATTCTTTGTGCGGCCGCCGCCGCCGTCATGACCTCGATTTTTTCCGGCGCCATCGCCTGGCGAATCGAGCGCCTGCGTGCGTTCACGGATAACCTTCTCGAGGCCTCGCGCCCAGGCTTACTCCTTCCGGAAGAAGATGATACGGCCCGTGCCCTCAATCAATCGTTGAGGCGGATGGCTGACCGTATTCATGAGCTGGTCGAGAGCCTCAGCCATGAATCCCACCGCCTGGACGCCATCCTGAAAAGCATGGGCGAAGGCGTGCTCGCAGTCGACCGCCAGATGCGCGTGCAATTCACGAATCTCGCGCTCGAACGGGCCATGGGGCTCACCTCCCCGGTGGAACGCGACACCCCCGTGGTTGACGTCGTTCGCGAGCCCGCCTTCCTCAGCCTGATCTCGGATGTGATTTCGACCGGCGCACCCGCTACCCGGCGGCTGCAATTCTCCGGACGCGGGGCGATTTTCCAGGCCCACGCTTCGCCCTACGCCGTCGCCCCTCACGGCGGCGCGCTCATGATCCTGCACGACATCACCGATATTGAGCGTCTGGAGCGCGTGCGCCGCGATTTCGTCGCCAACGTATCGCACGAGCTGAAGACGCCGCTCGCGGCGATTCGCGGCTACGCCGAAACGCTGCTCGGCGGCGCGCTCGACGACGCGAGCCACAATCGCCGCTTTGTGGAAATCATCCAGGCGCAGGCCATCCGCCTCAACAACATCGCCACGGATCTTCTGACGCTCTCCGATCTTGAATCCGGCAAGCCCGATGCCGAGCCCGGCCCGGTCTCGGTGGAAGATGCGGTCGATACCGCGCTTGCCACGGTGGAGACGGAAGCCAGGGTGCGCGGCGTAAAACTGATTCGGGGAGCGGTGCACGATGCGCTCGTGACGGGCCATGCCATTCGCCTCGAGCAGGCGCTGGTCAATCTTCTGGATAACGCGGTCAAATTCAACAAGCCGGGCGGAGAAGTGCGCATCGACGCCGCTCCGCGCGAAGGCAAAATCGTCATTTCGATTGCCGATACCGGCGCCGGCATCCCGTCGTCGGACGTCTCCCGAATTTTCGAGCGCTTCTATCGCGTGGATCGTGCCCGCTCGCGCGAAGTGGGCGGCACCGGGCTGGGGCTTTCCATCGTGAAGCACGTAGTGGAGCGCATGGACGGAACCATCGCCGTGGAAAGCAAGCTGGGAGAGGGATCCACGTTCACAATCTCTCTGCCGCTGCGGCCCGGAAACGGCGAGACGGAGTCGCGCGCCGCATGATAGAGGAGAGACTGAGATGAGCTCGGTGGGATCACGGCGGCGGCCAGGAGCAAACCCGAAACAGAGCCGGGCTGAAGCGCGAGTCGTCGAAATGCCGGCAGCCGAGCCCAACGAGCGGCCGCTCGACGACCCGTCCCTCTACATCAACCGCGAGCTCAGCCTGCTCGAATTCCAGCGCCGCGTGCTCGAAGAGGCGCAGGACGAGCGGAACCATCTGCTCGAACGCGTCAAGTTCCTCTCCATCGTCTGCTCGAACCTCGATGAATTCTTCATGGTGCGGGTCGCAGCGCTCAAGCAAAAGCTCAGCGCCGGAATTCAGGACCTCAGCATCGACGGCCGCACCGTCACTCAGCAGTTGACTGCGGTGCGAGCCAGCGTGGCCCAGATCACAAAAGAAATCTACGATTGCTTTCAGAAGGAGCTGATCCCCGAACTCACGCGCGCCGGAATTCGCATCGCCACCTGGGATTCCCTCGATTCGCGCGAGCGTGAAGCGCTGCGGGCTTATTACAACGAAACCGTTTTTCCGATTCTGACGCCGCTCGCCGTCGATCCCGGCCGACCATTCCCTCACATCTCGAACCTCAGCATGAATCTGGCGGTGGTTCTGACGGATACCGGGGGGCGCGAGCATTTCGCGCGCCTCAAAGTGCCGGAACGGCTGCCGCAGCTCGTGGATGTCCCCGCGCTGCGCGTGCAGCGCCGCACGGTGCCGCCGCGCAAATTTATCTGGATCGAAGACCTGATCGCCGCCAATCTCGAAAGCCTCTTTCCCGGCCTCGAAATCGTGGAGTCGCATCCGTTCCACGTCACGCGCGACGCCGAAGTGGCGATCAAAGAACTCGAAAGCGACGATCTTCTTGAAACCGTCGAAGAAGCCGTCTGGCGCCGCCGCTTCCGCAAGCCGGTTCGCCTGCAGGTGGATGCCGGCATGTCCGAGCGCGTCCTGAGTACCCTGATCGAAAACCTCGGTGTCGATCCGGCGGACGTGTTCAAAGTCCGCGGTCCCATCGATCTTTCGCGCCTCCGTCAGTTGCCGGCACTCGATCGTCCCGATCTTTCCGACCCGCCCTTTGAGCCGCACGTCCCCGAATATTTCTCCACGCAGGCGGAAGAAGATATCTTCGGCGTCATGCGCCACAGCGACCGGCTGCTGCACCACCCGTACGATTCGTTCCAGCCCGTGGTCGACCTGCTGCGCAAAGCGGCTGCCGATCCCGAAGTCCTCGCCATCAAGATGACGCTCTACCGCGTGGGCCGCAATTCGCCGATCGTCAAGGCGCTGCTCGAGGCCATCGAAAACGGCAAGCAGGTGGCTGTTCTGGTGGAACTGAAAGCCCGCTTCGACGAAGAGAGCAACATCGAATGGGCGCGTGCGCTGGAACGTGAGGGCGTGCACGTGGTCTATGGACTCGTCGGCCTCAAAGTTCACTGCAAGATCGCGCTCATTGTGCGGCGCGAGGGAGAGGGCATTCGCCGTTATGTCCACCTCGGCACAGGAAACTATAATCCGACGACTGGCCGCCTCTACACCGATCTCAGCCTTTTCACCGCGAATGAAGAGATCGGCATGGACGCTTCCGATCTCTTCAATCAGCTCACCGGCTATTCCCACAAGGCCGATTTCCGCCGTCTGCTCGTGGCGCCGCTCACCATGCGGAATCGTCTGAAGGAGTTGATCCACCGCGAAATCTCGCTTGGCCCGCGTGGCCGCCTGATCTTCAAGACGAATGCGCTCGAAGATCGCGACATGATCCATCTGCTGTATGAAGCGTCGCAGGCGGGTGTGAAGATCGATCTCATCGTGCGCGGCATTTGCTGCCTGCGGCCGGGACTGCCGGGCGTCAGCGAAAACATCAACGTGCGCAGCATCGTGGGGCGTTTTCTCGAACACAGCCGCATCTACTATTTCGGCAATGGCGGCGCCGAGGAGATATACTCGGGCAGCGCCGATCTGATGCCCCGCAACCTCGACCGCCGCGTCGAACTGCTGTTCCCGATTCTCGATCCGTCGCTTGTGCGTGTGATTAAGGATGTGATCATCGATCGCTACCTCGCGGACAACCGCAAAGCCCGCATCGCGCATTCCGACGGCGCCTACGAGACCGGCAAGGGCTCGATGGACGCGCAGGCCTGGTTCGTTTCGCACCGCCAGAAACTTCGGGGCATCTGAGTTTCAATTCCCGATCCGGCCATGGAAGCGGCCAAACGTCAGGGACGCCGCATTGTTTCCGCGCTCATCGGGCGAGGTGTGCTCACCGCGCAGAGCACGCGGGCGCCATTACGTCTTGTCTTCCCATCGGCCCTGGCCAGCCGATGGATGCCGGGTCTTTTTCCCGAAAAGGGGGCCTGAAACGCTGCACGCCCGCTGGATCGCCCTCAATACAGCCGGTGAACTGATTTCGTAAACCGCCGCGTAGATCCTCAATGCCGCGTCCGCTATTCTGATCTCTGATGCAAAGTGCGCCGGCCCCGCAGCCGCTGCTCGAAGCCATCGGGATCCGGAAATCTTTCGCGGGCGTGCGCGCGCTGCGCGGCGTTTCCTTCGAACTGCGCCGCGGAGAAGTACATGCCCTGATCGGCGAGAACGGCGCGGGCAAATCCACGCTCATCCGCGTCTTCACCGGCGCGGTCACGCCGGATGCCGGCACCCTGCGCGTCGATGGCGCTGAAATCGAAGACAACAACCCCGCGCACGCCCGATCCCTCGGCATCGCCGCCATCTATCAGCAGCCTGCGCTATTCCCGCATCTCACGGTTGCCGAGAACATCGCGCTCGCGCTCGAGTCCGGCAGCCCCTGGCACCGGGTCGATTGGCGCGCCCGTCAGCAGCGTGCGCGGGAGCTCATCGCCCGCGCTGGTTCAACCATTGCGCCCGATCGCCTGGTCTCCACGCTCAGCATGCCCGAACAGCAGATCGTCGAAATCGCGCGGGCCATCGGGGCGGACGCGAAAGTCGTCATCATGGACGAACCGACGGCGTCGCTCACCGAGACCGAAGTCGCCAGTCTGTTCCAGGTGATCGCCGGGCTCAGACAGGCGGGCGTCGGCATCATTTATATCTCCCATCGCCTCGAAGAGATTGCGTCCATCGCCGACCGAATCACCGTCCTGCGCGACGGGGAATCCATCGGCACGTGCGATGCCCGAAGCGTCAGCCGCGAGCAACTCATCGCCATGATGGTGGGCCGCGAAGTGGCGGCGGTATTTCCGAAGCGCGATGTCGCGCTTGGTCCGGTCGCGCTCGAGCTGCGCAGCCTCAGCAGCCGCGAAGCCGGCATCCGCGATATTTCGCTGAACGTCCGGGCGGGTGAGATTCTTGGTATCGCCGGTCTGGTCGGCTCCGGCCGCACGCAGCTTGCGGAAACCGTTTTCGGACTGACGCCCGCCGAGCGCGGCGAAATCGTTGTCGCCGGGCAGCCGGCGCACATCGAATCGCCCGCCGAGGCCATCGGGCAGGGAATTGGCTATGTTCCGGAAGACCGCCGGCGCAACGGCGTGGTACTCGATATGCCGATCGCCGCCAACGTTACGCTTGCGGACCTGCGCCAGGTTTCCTCCGGCGGGCTCATCGACCGCAGTGAAGAAACCGAGCTGGCCGGCCGCTACGTGTCCCAGCTTCGCGTCAAAGCGCCGGGCGTCGATGTCGAAGCCGGTACTCTCTCGGGCGGCAATCAGCAAAAAGTCGCGCTGGCACGCTGGCTCGCGACGAATCCGAAAGTTCTGATTCTCGATGAGCCCACCCAGGGCGTCGATGTCGGCTCCAAATCCGAAATCCACGGCATCATGATGGATCTCGCCGAGAAGGGCCTCGCGATCGTCATGATTTCGTCCGAACTGCCGGAAGTCCTCGGCATGAGTGACCGCATCATCGTTATGCACGCCGGGCGCATCGCGGGCGAACTTTCCCGCGCCGAAGCCACGCAGGAAAAAATCCTCACGCTCGCGCTGGGGCATGCGGCATGAAGCGTTACGGAAGAGAACTTTCGGTCGCTGCCTCGATCGCGCTGCTCGCGCTGTTTCTCGCTTTCACCGCGCCCGGCTACTTCTCAGTCGAAAATCTGTCGGACCTGTTCATGGCCAACATGCCCGTGCTGCTGATCGCGCTCGGGATGAACATGGTGATCCTCACCGGACAAATCGATATTTCCGTCGGCTCGATGTTCGCCGTCTG
>CAZPZE010000309.1:0-4105 GCA_964590625.1 uncultured Solibacteraceae bacterium | reverse complement strand
TTCACCAGAAAATTGATGCTTGGCTGCTCGGAACGATCGACCGAACTCAGAAAAGCGTCGAAACGCTCGCCGCCCGGAAGCTGTTCCAGAAACGGCGTCAGCTCTTTCGCGAGCGCCTTTTCGTACGCGAACGGAAACTTCTCCGCATACGGTTCGAGGAAGAAATCGAACGGATTGAGTACCGTCATCTCCGCGATCAGATCCACTTCGAGCGAAAAAGTACTAGTCTGGTCCGGCACCACAATGCGCGCGAGGTAATTGCTCTGCGGATCCTGCTGCCAGTTGATGAAATGCTGCTTCGGCTCCACACGCAGCGAGTAGCTGACAATCGGCGTGCGGCTGTGCGGCGCGGGCCGCAGGCGAACCACCTGCGGACCGAGATTGACCAGCCGGTCGTACCTGTACACCGTTTTGTGATGCAGCGCGACCCGAATTCCCATCAGTAGCTTCCGCTCGCGTAACCCTGCGATTGAGACTGGAACTGCCAATCGGCCGGAACACTCTCCGAACGGCGATCGATGAAATCGGTATAGAGGGCGTTGTCGATTTCATTGATCCGGATCTGCAGGCTATCGAGATAACCATGCAGGCCCGAAGCGAGAATCTGGCTGATTGGCGTGAAATCGAGATCCGAGCGCAGCCGGCCCATGCGCGTTTCCGATGTATACCGGAACACGCCTGGCACCGAACCTGTGATCGCCCGCAGCGACGATTCCGCGCGCGTGACGCAGTAGTGGATGGCGCGCGGGAAATCGCGGTCCATCACGAGAAATTCCACAATGTGCTGATGGTGCAGCCGGCCGTGCTTGCGGCGATACATTTCGAGGCCGCTGACCGATCTGAGAACCGCGGACCAGTGGATGTCGTCATACGGCGTGCCCACATAGCTGAGTGACGGCAGCAGCAGGAAATATTTGACGTCCAGAATGCGCGATGTCTTGTCGGCGCGTTCGAGCTTCCGGCCGAGCCGCGCGAAATGCCAGGCCTCGTTGTGGCTCATCGTGGCGTCGGTGACGCCCTGGAAGAGGTGGGAGGCAAGCCGTAATTGCCGGTAGAATTCGGGCAGGCGCTCCGGCCCCGGCAACTGCCGCGCGGAGATCTGCAGGTACATATCGTTCACCTGCTCCCACATCTCGGAAGAAATCGTTTCGCGGATCGACCGCGCATTTTCACGCGCCGCCCGCAGACACGAAAAAATCGAATTCGGATTTTCGGCATCGAACGTCAGAAAGCTGATGACGTTGTGCTGGCTGGCCAGACCAAAGCGTTTTGCGAACGCCTCGGTATCGCCACTCGTATCGATCAGCGACTGCCAGTGCTGGGAAGGATCGCCCGGAAGATCGAGCTGCAGATTCAGATTGACCCCGATATAGCGGGCGACGTTCTCCGCGCGCTCGATGTAACGCGCCATCCAGTAGACCGCGTCGGCAACCCGGCTGAGCAGTTCCATCAGGCCTCGCCTCCGCTCGAAGTTCCGGCGAGCACCCAGGTGTCTTTGCTGCCGCCGCCCTGCGACGAATTCACCACGAGCGATCCCTTGCGCAGCGCCACGCGGGTGAGGCCGCCGGGCAGCACTTCGATTTCGTTGCCGAAGAGAATATAGGGGCGCAGATCGACGTGGCGTCCTTCGAAATGGTCGCCCACAAGCGTGGGGACGCGCGAAAGCGAAAGCGTCGGCTGCGCGATGTAATTCCGCGGATTCGCCGTAATCCTCGTCGCGAATTCCTCGCGCTGCGCCGCGGTGGAGTGCGGCCCCACCAGCATTCCGTAGCCGCCCGCTTCGTTGGCGGCCTTCACGACGAGCTTATCGAGATTCCCCAGCACGTGCTGCCGGTCCGCATCGCGCCAGCAGAGAAACGTCGGCACGTTCGGCAGGATGGGGTCTTCGTTCTCGTAGTAGCGGATCATGTCCGGCACATAGGCGTAGACCACTTTGTCGTCTGCCACGCCGTTGCCTGGCGCGTTCGCCAGCGCGACATTGCCGGAGCGCCACGCCTCCATCATGCCTGGAACGCCGAGCAGCGAATCCGGACGAAACGCCTCGGGATCGAGAAAATCGTCATCGATGCGCCGGTAAATGACGTCAACCTTGCGGAGGCCGCGGATGGTCCGCATCCAGACCTTGCGATCCAGAACCAGCAGATCGCTGCCTTCCACGAGCTGCACGCCCATCTTCTGCGCCAGAAAGCTGTGTTCGAAGTACGCGGAGTTGTAAATGCCCGGCGTGAGCAGCACTACCGTCGGGTTTCCCTCGCCCTGCGGCGCAATGGACTGCAGAGTTTCGAGCAGATTGCCCGGATAATCATCGACCGGGCGCACGCGCAGGCCTTCGAAAACCTGCGGGAAGGTACGCTTCATCAGGTCGCGATTTTCGAGCACGTAGGAAACGCCCGAGGGCACCCGGAGATTGTCTTCCAGCACGTAAATCTGGCCGTCGCCATGGCGAACCAGATCCGTGCCGGTGATGTGGCACCAGACGCCACGCGGCGGATTGACCCCGATGCACTGCGGCCGGTAGAACTGCGCCGACTTGATGACTTCTTCGGGAATCACGCCGGCTTTGATGATCCGCTGGCCGTGGTAAATATCGTCGATGAAGGTGTTGAGAACGCGGATGCGCTGTTTCAGGCCACGCTCCACCCACTCCCACTCCTGCGCCGTGACGATGCGCGGAATCAGATCGAACGGAAAAATGCGCTCAGCGCCGGCCGAATCGCCGTAGACGTTGAACGTGATGCCGAGCTGCAGCAGGATTTGCTCCGCCGAGCGCTGGCAGCGGAGGAACTGCCCGTCATCGAGCGATGCGATCGTGTCATAGAGCAGCCGCGCTTCTTCCCGCGGCGCACCGGACACGTCGAACATTTCGTCGTAAAAACCCTCGGTCTGGTAACGATCGAGCTGCATGGCTACCGCCTCTCAGAGCGGCTGGGAACGTCCTGAATTTTTCATTTTCGCGCGAAAAAATGCCGCCGATGATTCAAAGAAGTTATCGGGCATATTGGGAACCGGTTATGGAGTTATCCGCACGGAAAGACGAGACTTAACGCACCCAGCTAACGGGGAGCGTTCCGCCGCGTCTGAGAGCCATGGTCAAAATCTGCGCCGGCCTCGTGGCTCTGATGGCGCTCACGCTCCCTGCCGCGGCCCAACCTGCGGCGAAGCCCCTGAAATTCGAGGTGGCATCCATTAAGCCCGCGAATCCGGACGCGAAGGGCAGTTCGATGATGACGGACAGAGTCGGCGGCCTGCGCGGGGAGAACATGCCGATTCGTGCGCTGATCACCATGGCCTACGGCATCCGCGATTTCCAGCTTTCGGGCGGCCCCGGATGGGTCGGCACCGAACGTTTTGACATCATGGCGAAGCCGGAAGCGGCCGTGGGTGCGCCGGAGCCGCCTGACCCGCACAACCTGACCGACGATCAGCGCAAAATTCGCGACGAACAGTGGCGCGAGCGTGTCCGGAATCTGCTGGCTGACCGCTTTGGTCTCGTCATCCACAAAGAAGCGAAGGAAGAGCAGATCTATCATCTGGTGGTTGCGAAGGGCGGGCCGAAGCTGACGGAAAACACATCGCCCGGTCCCCGCCAGGGAATGAGCATGAATCGCGGCCGCGCCCAGGGCTTCGCCGCGCCGATCCAGATGCTGGCGGACAATCTCGCGAATACCGTCGGACGCCCGGTGATCGACATGACCGGCCTTACCGGTAAATACGACTGGAAGCTCGAATGGATGCCCGATTCGGGTATGGCGACTCCCGGACCGGATAATCCACAGGCGCAATCCGGCGATGCTCCCGGCCCAACGATTTTCACCGCCGTGCAGGAACAGCTCGGCCTCAAGCTGGAAACCGCGAAGGGGCCGGTCGATACCTGGGTGATCGATAAGATCGACCACCCATCGGACAACTGATATGGAGCGACCCTGTCAAGTCCGAAATATTCAGTGGGTTTGCTTTAAATAAAGCTCTTCATCCTTTCACTGTCCATAAACCTGTCGGAGTGTTCCCGCCGGAGCCGCCCATCGCGGGATCATCCCGCTGGAACGGCGCGGAGCGGTCCAGGGCGCGCCGTTTTGTGGCGCGGCGCAGCGAACCCTTGACCGCG
>CAZPZE010000308.1:0-6281 GCA_964590625.1 uncultured Solibacteraceae bacterium | reverse complement strand
ATACGCGTAAGCGACGTTCGGGTTGCCGCCGCAGCCCTGCGAACTGTGGGTGTAGATCACGCCGTTGACGACGTTGAGCGCCCAGATCTTGCCGCCCGGAGGAACGAACTTATTCGGGGGAGCGACGTCTTCGCCGTCGGCCAGGTTGAGCTGATGGAGCATGCCATCGCCGGAGACCGCGAGGACGGTGTATTTGCCGGGAGAGACTTTCTCGAGGTAGGGGGTCGCCGTCTGGCCGCCGGGGCAGAGAATTGCACCGTTCTCCAGCGGACTGTAGTCGCCGTGCGTGCTGGTGAACTGCTTGGTCCAGATGACTTCCCCCTTATCGACATCGATCGCGAAGAGCTTGTCGGTCACGCCGGCGACGAGAGCGATCTGCTTCGAAGCGCCCTTCACGGTGACGGGATCGGCGATGAGCGCGGTGTAGAGGTTGGTCATCACGCGCGGTTTGGAATCGAGCTGAAGCTTCCAGAGCAGCTTGATGTTTTTTGCCGTGGAAGGACTGATGATTTTTTCGTCCTTCTGCCAGTGGGTGCGCTGGGCGTCGTGGCCGTCCGTGAGCCACTCCGCGCTCCAGCCGATGAAGCTGCAAAACGTCAACGCCGAAACGATGAATATGAGTTTTCGCATGTCAGATCCTTTTGCGTGCCTTACTTAACCAGTTCAAACCCAAACGTATAAATCGCGCTGTCCGCCGTGCTCAGGTACATCTGGCTGGCTCCGCCGGAGACTGGGGCGCGGGAGTACGAAGTGATCGTGTTGCCGCTGTTCCAGAGCTCCTTGCCGGAAGAGCCATCGAGCGCGTAGAGAACAGCCGGATGCTGAGCATTGCCGCCGGAGGTCGCGAATACCACGCCGTTGATGATCAGCGAAGTCAGCGGATTCGTGAGATCGCGCGAAACCCAGGCGGGTTCGAGCGCCGGTTTTCCAGCCTGATCCACTACTTTGAACGCGGCCACGGTCCCGTTCGTTACGCTGCCGTTCATAGCGGCGAAGTGAGTGGATGAATTGACACCGCCGGCAACGGGCGCGAGGATGTATCGCTGGCCGCCGGCTTCGAAAGTGGAGAGGTTGCCGGTGATCACATTGCCAACCGCCGGGGAGACGGCGAGGGGCGTTTTGTGGTCGGCGCCGCCGAGCGATTTCGCATCGAGCAGATAGATTTTGCCGTCTTTGTTCGCCGCGGCGACGATGTCGAGTCCGCCGAAGTTGAAGATCATCGGCTGGGTGGTGAATTCGGACTTGCCGGGGCTGAACTGATCCTTCAGGTGGAGATCGGCGGGATCGAGCGCGACGACCGAATCAGAGAAGCTGTTTGCGCCGTATTCGCCGTCGCCGGTGGAAGCGTACACGGTTCCATCCGGAGTGAACGCGGTGCCGAGGACGCTGCCGCCGTTCGATTTCCAGGTGCGAATGGAGTGATCGGCGAGGGTAATGGCCCAGACGCCATTCGGCGCGCCGCCGCAGTTGTTTCGGGTGGCCGCGAAGACGTCGCTTTCCGTGAAGATCAGGCCGGTCGCGTTGGCATTGGCCGGAAGGAAGCGAACCGGCGGGGCCGAGTCTTCGCCGTTCGAGATGTAAACCATGCGCAGCATGCCGTCGCTCGTGACGGCGAACAGGGAGTTGTTGGCCGGACCACCGCCGCGTCCGCCACCACCGCCGCCGCGTCCGGATGCGCCTCGTCCGCCGCCAGCGCCACGGCCGGGACCGGATGCGCCGCGTCCACCGCCGCGCCCGCCACGCCCGCCGGCGTTAGCCAGTGCTGCTTCCACCTGTACGGCGCCCTGACCGGGTTCGCCGACTGCGCTGACGGCTCCAGCGCCGCGTCCTCTGCCACCGCCGCCGAATGCGGCAGTCGCCGCAGCTTCGTTGATCGTAGTCGGGCGGCTGATGCCTGAGGTCATGCCGCCGGGGCATGCCGCGGTTCCGGCGGGCGGCGCGGGAGCATCGAAATGCCGCGTCCATTCGATGCGGCCGAGATCGGTATCGAGCGTGACTTCGTTGTCGCCCGTACCGCCGAAGAAGGCGTAGGAGCGGAAACCGCGATATCCGATATAACGATCAAGCGTGAGAGCCTGAGACAGCGACGAACCCTGACGGGCTTCGTTCTTCGCCTGCACCTTCCACAGGAATTTGAATCCGGGTTTTTGCATGCCGGCGACGGAGATCTGTGGATCGCTGGCTACCGACGACGTGCGCTGCGCGTCGTTCCCCTCAGTTGTCCACGCTCCGCCACCGCGGCCCTGCGCTGCGATCATTCCTGTAAACGCTAACAGGCAGCCTGCTCCGAAGGCAATTTGACGAGTGAGTTTTTCCATACACAGTCTCCTTCTGAAAAGCCAAGGATTCATTAGATCACAAAACTTGTGGAAAAATCAGGTATTTCTGTGCTGATTATTCCCCGTAAGTGGCTGGACCATTTGGAGTTGCGCGTTGGACGGGGCGGCGCGGCGGCGGCTCGCGCGGAGCCCGATCGCGGGGTGTGGGTACCGCGAGACGGAGGAGGCTCGTATCCGGCCGATCACGTTCTTCTATAATGGTTTTCGATTTTGCCTGCCTCCAAAGAGCCTGTACGCCGAAAGCCTACTATCGCGACCGTCGCGCAGCATGCCGGCGTGGCGGTGAGTACTGTCTCGCGCTTCCTCAACGGACACTACGTGAGCAAGAAGGCGCGCGCGCGTCTGGCGGAAGTGATCGAAGAGCTGGGTTATGTTCGCTCGGTGACGGCGCGCAACCTGAGTCTCGGCGTGCGCGGATGTGTGGGCGTGGTTGTCGATTCGAGCCAGGACCTCTGGTTCACGCAGCTTCTCGCGGGTATTGAAGAAGAGCTTTCGACGCGCGACACGAGCCTGATGCTGGCCAGTCTGGAACTTTCGGGACGCTACGATCCGCGCATCGTGCAGCAGTGGGTGCGCGAGCGGCGCGTGGATGGCGTGATCCTGGTGAAGTCGCAGCGGCGCGAGCGCGCGCTGGTGCATGAATGCATCGAGGCGCAGCTCCCGACGGTGATGATCGCGCCGGATGAGGCTGTCGCGAACGCGCATCTGGTGCGCTGTGACAATCGCGCGGCGGGCGCGGCGGTGGCGCATCATCTGGCGAACCTGGGGCATAAGCGGATTGCGTTCGCCGGGGGGCCGGAACATTCCGTCGATACGCGGCAGCGATTGACGGGGCTGAAGGAAGTGCTCGAAGAGCGGGGCATCCGTCTCGATCCGAAGCGAATTTCGTTTTGCTCGAGCTATGAAGCGGACGCGGGCTGCCAGTTCGCGAGCGAGATTCTGAAAACGCCGTTCGATTTCACGGCGCTGGTTACGGGAAACGATGCGATCGCGCTGGGGTTCATGCGCATCGCGCAGCAGCACGGGATCAAGATTCCGGAGCGGCTTTCGGTGGTGGGGTTCGACAACATTCCGGAAGGCGCGCTGCTGTGGCCTGGCCTCACGACCGTGGCGCAGCCGACGCGCGATATGGGACGGGCCGCCTGTCAGAAGCTGTTCGAAGCGATTTCCGAGCCGGGCGAGCAGCAGGTTCTGGTGTATCCCGTGGATCTTGTGGTGCGCGAGAGCACCGCGCCACCGCCGCGGATTTAACCGGCCGGGGGACGCTGAAGTCGCGTGTCCGGTTGCTAGCGGGCGCCGAGGATGACTTCCGTCGTCAGCTGGTCCAGCTTTTCGTAGGCCAGGCCGCGCTCGGCGATCTTCACGCGGTCGAGATCCGCGCCGAGAAGCGCCTTCTGGCTTTCGGCGGAGTACTTCGCGACTGAGGGCGCGCCCGCGCCGGCGGCGAGGTTTTCCTGCAGCAGCGCCTGGATTTCCTTATCGGCATGCCAGCGCTTCGCGGCGGCTTTGAGGATGAGGTAGGTTCGCATGCAGCCTTTGGCGAATTCCTTCACGCCGTTCATATCTTCCGTGCGATAGGCGTGCGCGTCGAAGTGGCGGGAGCCCGCATAGCCGACTTCTTCGAGAAACTTCACGAGGAAGAACGCGGCGCGCGGATTGGCGGCGCCGAAGCGGAAATCCTGATCGTAGCGGCCGGGCTGCTGATCGTTGAGATCGATGTGGAAGAGCTTGCCGGCGTCCCACGCCTGGGCGACCGCATGGAAGAAGTTCAGGCCCGCCATGGTTTCGTGCGCGACTTCCGGATTCACGCCAACCATATCGGGATGAGCAAGAGTCGGGATGAGGCCAAGATAGTTGCCGGTGGTGGCCATGTAGATGTCGCCGCGGGGCTCGTTCGGCTTGGCTTCGAGCGCGAACTTGTAGCCGTACTTCTTATCGATGTTGTATTCGCAGAGGTAGTTGATGGCTTCGCGCAGGCGCTTCACGGCATCGGCGGCGTTGCGGCAGGCGTCGGTTTCGGTGCCTTCGCGTCCGCCCCAGAGAACGAACACTTTCGCGCCGAGTTCCGCGCCGAGATCCATCGCGCTCATCGTCTTGCGAACCGCATAAGCGCGGACGCGCGCGTCGTTCGACGTGAATGCGCCATCGCGGAAAACGGGATCGAAGAACAGATTCACCGTCGCCATGGGGACGACGATATTGGCGGCCTTGCAGGCGGCGATAAAGCTCGTGACGATGCGGTCGCGCTCGGCGGGCGTGGCGTCGATCGGCACCAGATCGTTGTCGTGGAGGTTCACGCCCCAGGCGCCGACTTCGCCCAGCATCTTCGCGGCATCGTTCGGATCGAGCGGCGGGCGCACGGGCGCGCCAAAAGGATCGCGGCCCGGATTGGAGATGGTCCACAGACCAAAAGTAAATTTGTCCTCAGGACGAGGCGTGAATTGATCGCTCATTATAGATCGCTTTCAGAGCCGGGTAGACCCGGCGATAACGTTCGTACTGCTGGTCCATGACAGCCCGGTTGGCTGGGATCGGCTGAACGGTTTCGGCCGTCCGGACATTCTGATCGCAGGCTTCATCAACGCCGGGCCAGACACCGGTGCCCACGCCGGCCAGCAAAGCAGCGCCATAGGCGCCGCCTTCATCGGCGGCGATTGTTTCCACCGCGTGGCCGTAAACATCGGCCTGAATCTGTTTCCACAACGCGGATCGGGCGCCGCCACCGGTTACCCGTATCCGGTTGACGGGCACGCCCAGCTCGGAGAAGATGGTGAAACTGTCCCGCTGGCTGAACGCGACTCCCTCCATGATGGCACGCGCGACATAGCCTCTGGTGTGGCTGGCGGCCAATCCGGTGATGGCGGCGCGCACTGAAGAATCGAGGTGCGGCGTGCGCTCTCCCATGAGGTAAGGCGCCCACAGAACGCCGTCGCAGCCCGGAGGCGCGGTGGCGGCTTCTCTGGATAATTCCGAATACTGATAGCCGGGTTCGCAGAAATGATCACGAATCCAGCGCAGCGAAAGTCCGGCTGCCTGGGTGACGCCCATGACGTGCCACCGGCCGGGAATCGCGTGGCAGAAAGTATGGAGGCGCCCGCCCGGATCGAGCGAGGGACGCTCAGTGGCGGCGAAGACGACGCCCGAAGTTCCGAGCGTGACGCTGACTGCTCCGGGGCGCGTGATGCCCATGCCGATTGCGCCGGCGGCCTGATCGCCCGCGCCCGCGACAATCGGAGTGCCTGCGGGGATGCCGGTCAGTCCTTCGGCTTCGGCCGAAACTTTGGCGCAGACTTCAGGCGATTCGAAAACGGCGGGAAGCAGATCGCGGTCAATATCGACAATGCCAAGCAGTTCGTCCGACCAGCGGCGGTGCGTGACGTCGAGCATCAGAGTGCCGGAGGCGTCCGCAACGTCGATGGCATATTCGCCGCTCAGGCGGTAGCGGACATAATCCTTCGGCAGCAGAACGTGCCGGACTTTCTTCCAGATTTCGGGCTCATACTGGCGAACCCAGATGAGCTTGGTGAGAGTGAAATTGGTGAGCGCGGGATTGCAGGTGAGCTCGAGCAGGCGTTTGGCGCCGACCTTCTGGGTGATCCAGGCGCATTGATCGTCCGTTCGCTGATCGCACCAGATGATGGAGGGCCGCAGGACGGCGCCGTCCTGATCCATCAGCAACGCGCCATGCATCTGGCCGGTGAGGCCGACGCCGCGAATGTGCTTCGGATCGATACCGGCGGCCTTGATGACATCCCGAATGGCATGTTGCGACGCGCGCCACCAGTCGGCGGGGTCCTGTTCGGCCCACGCCGTCCGGGGCGATGCAAACGGCTGATGCTCTGTCGTGCAGGAAGCGAGGACTGACCCGTCTTCCGATACGAGGACCGCGCGGGATCCGCCGGTCCCTACATCTATGCCAAGGATTGGAATAGTTCCCCCTCC
>CAZPZE010000307.1:0-8818 GCA_964590625.1 uncultured Solibacteraceae bacterium | reverse complement strand
CCCGCTGATCAGCTTGTAGACTTCGCGTTTCGAAAGCCCGCGCTCGCGCGCCACCGTCTTGATCGCCTCCATACGCTCGATTCCGGCCCCGATCAGCGTCTCGATCATCACCTCGATCGGCACATCGTCCTGCTTCGCGGGGGCCTCTGCCTTGCCAATCATCACCACGAACTCGCCGCGAATCGCGTCACGCGTGATCAGCGATTCCCGAATCTCATCCGCCGTGCCGCGCAGAATTTCTTCGTGGATCTTGGTAAGCTCGCGCGCCACCACCACGCGCCGATCGCCCAGCGTGGCGGCAATGTCTTCGAGGGCTTCCACGATACGGTGCGGCGCTTCGTAGAACACCAGCGTCGCCGCTTCATCCGCGAGCGACTCGAGCAGATGACGCCGCTGCCCCGGCTTCACGGGAAGAAATCCGGCGAAGAGAAAGCGGTCGGTCGGCAGCCCGGAAACCACAAGGCCGGCCAGCAGCGCGGAAGGCCCGGGCAGCGCCTCCACCCGAATGCCGGCGTCGGCCGCCGCATGCACCAGACGATAGCCAGGATCAGAAAGCAGAGGCGTACCGGCATCCGAAACGAGCGCGCCGGTCTCCCCCTGTTCGATGCGCGCAATCAGTTCCGCCGCGCGCCCCGTCTCGTTGTGTTCGTGATAGCTGACCGTGGGCCTGGAAATCCCGTAGTGATCGAGAAGGCGCCGCGTGGTGCGGGTGTCCTCGCACGCAATCCAGTCCACTGCTTTCAGGACGCGTACCGCCCGGTAGGTGATGTCTTCCAGATTCCCGCTGGGGGTTGCAACCACATACAGGCGCCCGGGCATATCCCGAGTATAGTGACGCCTGTTACGCGATTACCGGCTCGCGATCCAGCGCCGCCGCCTTGCGCGCCGCCGGAGAAACCTGAGGCTCTCCCGCAGGCCTGGCCGCGGGTTTCCCGGACGCCGGTGGAGGAGCGATATCGTCCACCGCGCCGCACCGCGCCAGTTCGAACCGGTTGCGCACGTCCAGCTTGTGGAACAGACGGAACAGGTAGATCTTGACTGTGCCCTCGGTGATTCCCATTTCGTTCGCGATCTGCTTGTTGCGCAGTCCACGGCGCAGCAACAGCACGATCTCGCGCTCGCGCGGCGTCAGCGTGACGCGCCGGCGCGCGGGAGCCGACTCCCGGGTGGCCGCGAAGCCGATCTGCATTTCGCCGCCGGCAACACGCCGCAGCGAATCCGCCAGATGCTCGGCGGATGAAGACCGCTCCACAATCCCGCGCACACCGAATTCCAGCGCCCGGAAAACCGTGTCGAGCGGCATCGCGTCCGCCCACAGCACGACGGGGCATCCGGAGAGGTGACTGTTGACCTCGGTCAGATTGCCGAACGTGAGGCCGGCAGTGAGATCGAGAAGCACGAGATCCGGCGTAGAGGCACCGTCCTTTTCGGAGGGGAGCGCCGCCGGATCGCCTACGATGACATCAAATCCCCGGCATTCGAGGACTTCCTGAAAACCGCCCAGCAGTACGGGCTGATCACTGACTAAGAGAACTTTTGGCACTTCTTCCTCCGGCATCCAATGCGGCTAAAAATTATGAAAACGGGGACCGGACAGTGCGTCTTCGGATCAGGCGCAAATCGCGCCTCAAAATTAATCCTGAACGCCCTTCACTGATCCGCCCGCCGCCGTACCCGGTCGGGATAAATCTTCTGCTGCCGCTTCTGATGAGCGGTTCGATGTCTTGCCGTCTGCCGAAGCAGCGGCCTTCCCTTGCGCGGTTCCCTGCGCCGCTACGCGGCGGGTCCGGAACTCGTACTTCTCAATTGTCATCGCGGCCACGCCCTTAATGTTGCGTACAATGCGGCCTTCCGCGACCAGTTTCAACGGAATCTGGTTTTCCAGCCTCGCCGGCCAGTCCACCGACACCTGCACCAGCTGCCCGGGCTCCAGCGCTTCGCTCGCGCGGAACAAAACACCCTTGCTGCTGATGTTCAGGGTTTCACTCTCGCCCTGACCCGAGATGAATGGCTTCTCCAGCGTCTGATAGCTCACCGCGAGATGGCAATCGAAGCGCGCATTCGTGCGCCGCTCCGCTTCTTTGTTCGCGGGGCTCGGCCCGCCGGTGCTGCTCAGAGCATTCTGAATCGATCTCTGGAAATTCGCCGGATCCAGCTCTTCATAACAGAAGAAATCGTGGGCGCCTTTCCTCACCGCCGTAACCGCGGTGTCGCGATCCTGCGCGTGGCAGAGCAGAATCACAGGCGTCTTGGGAGCGTGCTGCTGCAGGTGGCGAAGCGTCGCAAGACCCTGGCCGTCCGGAAGAAACAATTCCGAAAGCACCAGATCGAACTGTCGGTCCTGAATCGCGCGTAATCCGTCGAAGAGCGATTCCACCCGCGTGCATTCCACCGCGAGTGCTTCGTCATCGCGCAGCATGCGCTCCAGCCTCTCGGCCGGGGCTGAATCGGCGCTAATGAACAACACGGAGTATTGGGTCATTACGTGAGACTCGGTACCAGCATAACGCTGTTCGCGGTCTGTTGTCCCCGTCACTTTTACATTTTCATCACGGCCGGGGACGACCTGCCGGCGCGCTGTACGCAGCGGCGGCAGCGGTTCCGTGGACGCGCGCTTCTTGCCCATCGCCGCAGCCTGAGGCAATTGATTGATCCTTCGCAATATGGGAGATGTCATGCCGCCCTCTTTGCCGAACCTGGATTTTCGTTCTTCAGCACCCGCCCAGCCAGCTTGGTAACCGCCTTGCCGAACGGCGCATCCGCGGGAAACGCGAACTCCCCTTTCGATACCGAGGCCAGTCCCGAATAATCCGCCGGAATGACGCCGAAAAGCTTCATTTCGAACATTTGTTCGATACTTTCGATCCAAAAATCGCGTGGTGTTTTATCGCTCAAATTCAGAACGAGCCGCAGCCGGCCTCTGTCGAAGCCCCGGTTGGTCAGGGTCTGAATGATATACCGCGTCTGGTATAGTGCCAGCACATCCGGAGCGGCTACTACCATCAGTTCGTCGATATGCTGCAGGAACGCCCAGATCCCCGGCGTCAGATGCCGCCCCAGATCGATCAGTGCCAGCGGATAGACCCGGTTGATGTGCCGGAACAGGCTCTCGATTCTCCAGGGCTCGGGCATCGCGCTCTGCTGCGGATCGGGCCCGGCCAGAATGTCCAGATTTTCCCTCAGCGGGACGAAAAACTCCGCCCAATTCGAGGAACTCAGCTTCCGCACCGAATCGAACGTGTCTCCGGCCCGGTGAGTCGGCTTCATGCGGCACACACGGTGGACCGCCGGTGACTGATAATCCAGATCCGCGACCAGAATCCTGCCCTGCGGCGAGGCCTTCGCGAGCGCCATTCCCAGGTGGCACGCCAGCGTACTGCCGCCGCAGCCGCCCTTGGAGGAAACAACACCGATGATCCGCCCCTGCGAGGTTTCAGCCGGCTGTTTGGAGGCCAGCCTGGCCGCAATACGATTGAGCGCCGGAAAAATCGCCGGCGCCATCGGCAGACTCAGGAATTCCGTCGCCCCTGCCCGCAGCGCCCCGATCATGTGCTCGGGATCGGCCGACGCGTGCACCGCGGCGATAACCGGGAGCCCATCGGCGCTTTGCGTCGCGGCCATCCATTCCATCGCCGGAATCGGCGTCGCGGCGATCTCTACGAAGAGCAGATCGGGCCGGTCCCGCTCGATCCGTGCCAGAACCTCACGCACCGGAGACGATGCCGATATCTGGAAGACACACGTCGCCCGTACTTCCGCCAGAGCGGCCGCGATCTCCTCCTGTAATCTCGGATCATCGACCACCATCCCCGCTCTCCACGGCCATGCGGATTGCGGCGAGGTCTCGAATCGGTGCGTATCGAGAGGCATGGTGCAGGTAGTCTAGTCCAAGTAGTACCACCTGACCGTGCTGTCGCGACAGACTGTCTTTAGGGAATATAACGAACTGAAACTACCCCTGGGAATATAACCCTACGAGCTCTTTCGAGTCCAGAAACGGCAGGTCGCCTTCAAGGAAATCGTAGTCCCGCAGCCGGTCGGGCGCTTCCCAGATCATGCTCTCGAAAATGCGGTTTTCCACCTCGCCTTGCCATTCCGTTACAAGCAGAAAGATCAGCAGGATAGGGTTCTTCCCTGGATACGCAAACGTATAACGCGTCATTTCGGCCGGAATCGCCGACTCGATCCCTAACTCCTCCCGAAGCTCCCGCCGCAGCGCGCCTTCCGGCGACTCGCCCGCCTCCACCTTGCCGCCCGGAAATTCCCATTTCAGAGGATGCGCCTGGTCCGCCCGCCGCCGGCAGATCAGAATCCGGCCGTCTCTCACCATAATCCCTGCTACCACAGTTGTCATAACGAGTTAGCTAACGATCCGCAGACAGTTTACACTTGGATTTGCCGTGAGCCCCGAACTGATTGAACATTTCCGGAATCCACGCAACGTCGGCGAGCTACCCGCCCCCGCCGTCACGGTTGAGGTCTCGAATCCCGTCTGCGGCGATATTCTCCGGCTCTCCCTTCGGATGGAAGCCGGACGCGTTGCCGAGGCGGCGTATAAAGTTCGTGGTTGCGCGGCCTCCATCGGCGCCGGTTCGGCCCTGACCGAACTTTGTGCTGGCCGCGACGCCGCCGGGCTCGCCGAAATCTCCCGCGATTCCGTGGAAGCCGCCGTCGGCGGGCTGACCAACGAATCGAAGCATGCGGCCGCGTTGTGCGTGGATGCGGTACGTGCCATCCTGAAACTGTGCGGAAACGGTCCCCGATGAAGCAGCCGCTGCTGATCTGCGCCGCGGCGCTTCTCGCCATCCTCAGCAGCGCCGCCGTGCCGGACACCGCGGAGCGCCTTGAGCAGGCTCGCAATCTCGGGAAAGCGTTCTATGAGAACCCGACCACCGCGGCCGAAGCGGTTGCCGAATTCCAAAAGGCTCTGGATCTCGCCCCGAATTCGGATCGCGAGAAGCTGAATTACGCGCTGGCGCTGCTGCGCGACGGCAAGTCCGATCAGGCCGTGCCGCTCCTCCAGGAAGTCCAGAAGCACGATCCTTCGTTGCCTTACACCTGGTTCAATCTCGGGATTTTCTACAAGAAGCAGGGCGAAGACGAGCTGGCAATCGCGCAGTTCCGCCAGATGATCAAGCTCACGCCCGATGAGCCGATCGCGCACTATCAGTTGGCGAACCTCGTCAAGCTCGATCACCCGGAAGAAGCCATCGCCGAGTTTGAAAAAGCACGGCAGCTAAACCCGAATCTGGTCGGCGTTCATTATCAGCTCTCCAGTCTTTATCGCCAGGCAGGCCGCGCCGAAGATGCCGCGCGCGAGCTGCAGACTTTTCTCGATCTGAAGAAACAGCAGGAAGGCGCCGCCATTCCGGAGGATGTCGACTGGTGCAATTACGCTGAGATCTACGATCCTCCCCGCGCGGTCACTCCTTCCGCCGCGCCTGCGCCGTCTTTCGCCGATACCGTCCTCGAACCGAAGGTGGACCCGAAATCGGCCGGCATGCTGCTGATCGATTCCACCGGCAAGGGCCAGACCGATCTGCTCGTTTGGTCGTCGAACGGCCTGAATCTCTACGCGCAGGGCGCGCGGCGCGTAGCCGATTCCGGTCTCGGCGCGCTGAAAGGCATTCTCTATGCGGCTGCCGGCGATTTCGATAACGACGGCCTGATGGATCTCTGCATCCTCACTGAATCCGGTCCCGCAATCTACCGCAATACCGGCGGCAAGTTTGCCGACGCGAAGATCGCCCTCCCGCAGCGCCGCTTCGAACGCGCTGTCTGGATCGATTACGACCACGATTACGACTCCGACCTCATCCTGCTCGGCGAGCAGCCGGTCCTCATGCGCAATCAGGGCACAGCAGGCTTCGCGGATCGCACCGCAGATTTTCCGTTCGCCGCCGGCCATCCGGTGGATGCCTGGACGCTGCGCGCCGTACCGGATACGAAATCCTTCGATCTCGCCGTCATCTATTCCAACCACGCGCCGGTTCTCTACCGCGACGAATTAGGCGGACACTATCGCGCGGATTCCTTCAATGGCGCCACGCGCGACCTCAGCACGATCGAAGCTGATTTCGATGCTGACGGCCGGACCGACCGCGCCCGCATTACCGCCGATGGTACTGTCCACTTCGGCCACAACCGCACCGTTTCCCAGCGCCACTGGATCCGCGTTCAGCTCACCGGCGTGAAGAGCCCGAAACTCGCGCAGGATGCCGAGGTCGAAATCAAAGCCGGCACGCTCTACCGCAAGCAGTTCTACCAGGGCGTGCCCGTCACGTTCGATATCGGCGACTACCCCACCGTCGACACCGTTCGCATTACCTGGCCGAACGGCCTCATCCAGAACGAAACCCAGCAGGCCGCGAACAAGACGTACAAATACGAAGAAGCCCAGCGCCTTTCCGGCTCCTGCCCCATGGTCTGGACGTGGAACGGTTCCGGATTTGAATTCATCACCGATGTTCTCGGCGTCGCGCCCCTCGGCGCTTCCGATGGCGACGGTTCCTATTTCCCGGTCGATCACGATGAGTTCGTGTCCATCCCCGGCCATGCCCTCAAGCCGCACGATGGCTACTACGACGTCCGCATCACGGAAGAGCTGAGCGAAGTCTCCTACCTCGATCAAATCCGGCTCTTCGCAGTCGATCATCCGGCCGGAACAGAAATCTACACGAACGAAAAGTTCAAAGGTCCGCCCTATCCGGAAGATCGTCTCTTCGGCGTGACTCATCGGACCTATCCCGTCGCCGCCCGCGCCTTTGCCGGAAACAGGGCTTCAACCGACGTGCTGCCGCTGCTCACCAGGCGCGATCAACGCTATCCCGAAGGCTTCACGCGCACGAGTTCCGGCGTTGCCGAGATGCACACGCTGGAACTGGATTTCACCGGCGCGGCGCCTTCCGGACGTGCTGTTCTCCTCCTGAACGGCTGGGTCGATTGGCCCGATGGCAGCACCTTCCGGGCTCGCTCGCAGGAAAGCCGCACCGGCTTCACGATGCCGTATCTCCAGATGCAGGACGCATCCGGCAAATGGCAGACCGTCAATCCGGATATGGGGATGCCCGCCGGCAAGCCGAAAACCATCGCCGTCGATCTCAAATTCATCTCCGCGAGCCGCAAACTCCGAATCGTCAGCAATCTCTGTGTCTACTGGGACGAAGCTTTTCTCAGCGAAGACACTGCGCCGCCAACCGCTGCCGAACGCGAGGCGTCGCTCGTTTCCGCTGATCTCAGCTTCCGCGGATTCTCCGCCGCCCGCATCGATCCCGAGCGCCGCCAACCGGACACCTACACCTACTCCGAAGTCTCCCCCACGTCCTTCTGGAACCCCACGCCGGGCCTCTACACGCGCTACGGCAGCGTGAAGGAGCTGACCACCGCGATCGATGACCGCCTCATCATCATGGGCTCGGGCGACGAACTGAAACTGCGATTCCGCGCCGATGCCTTTCCGCCGCTCCCCGCCGGCTGGACCCGCGACTATCTCCTGAAAGTCGATGGCTGGGCGAAAGACCGCGATCCGAACACCGCGTTCTCTTCAACCGTGGAACCGCTGCCTTTCCACGGCATGAGCGTTTACCCTTATCCGAAGAGCGAGCATTTCCCCGGCGATCCCGCCCACGAACAATACCGGCGCGAATACAACACCCGGCCCGCGCTGAAACTGATTCGGCCGCTCGGACTCTGACGGCTCCCCTATAATCAATCTGATATCCGAGGGAGATTTTCCACATGCAGGAACAAAGCTACGCGAAGCACACGAAATTTGTGGCGCCCTACCACTTTGCGCTGGGGTCCCTGGGGCTTCTTGCCGTCATCGGAGCAATCACGGATCTGGTACGCGCGCTCATGCACGGCAGCGGCCGGCTGACGGGCATCGTTCTGGTGCTGCTCTCATTCACCACTTACGGCGCCCTGCTCTTCGCCCGCATTTTCGCTCTGAAAGCGCAGGACCGGCTCATTCGCGCGGAAGAAAACATGCGCCACTATGTGCTGACCGGCAAGCCTCTCGATGCGCGCATCACGGTTGACCAGTGCGTGGGACTGCGCTTCGCGAGCGACGCGGAATTCGTCGCGCTTGCCGAGCGGGCCGCTGCCGAAAAGCTCACGAAGGATGCCATCAAGCGCTCGATCAAGACCTGGAAAGCGGATCACGATCGCCTCTGATCATCCGGACAGCTTCATACGGCCACTCCGCTATAATTCCAAAAAGTATGACTGGCCAGCCTGATCCCCGCAGGCGGAGACGGGTTGTCCTGTTTGTCGGACCGTTCTTCCTTTTTTCCTGCGCTTTCGCCTCCCTGGCTCAGCAGCCGGATCCCGACCTGCAGAACAGCCTTCGCGGCCTGAGTCTGGAACAGCTCGGCAACATCGAAGTCACCTCGGTTTCGAAATCCCCGGTGACTGTTGCCCGCACTCCCGCCGCTGTCTACGTCATTACCCAGCAGGATATCCGCCGCGCCGGAGTCACCAGCCTTCCCGAAGCGCTGCGCCTCGCGCCCGGCGTCGAAGTCTCGCAGATTGACGGCGTCAAGTGGGCCGTCGGCATCCGCGGATTTCAGAGCCGCCTTTCCCGCGCGGTTCTGGTTCTGATCGACGGCCGCAACGTGTACGATCCATCGTTTCGCGGCGTGTACTGGGAAGTACAGGATACGCTTCTCGAAGATATCGACCGCATCGAAGTCATCCGCGGTCCGGGCGGCACCATCTGGGGTCCGGATGCCGTCAATGGCGTCATCAATATCATCACGAAGAACTCCCGCGATACCCACGGCGCGCTGATTTCGGCCGGCGGCGGCAATGTGAATCAGGG
>CAZPZE010000306.1:0-21337 GCA_964590625.1 uncultured Solibacteraceae bacterium | reverse complement strand
CACGTGATGAAGAGCGCATCCGGCCGCTGGCTGTACGCCAGCTTTTCAAACAAAGCCTGATGCTTCGGATAAACCTCTTTCTGAAAACGGGAGATGCCACCAAGAAGCTTGTCGACGCCCACAACTTCAGTTTCTCACCGGGTGCCGTGTCAGCGCGCTATGCGCCAGCGTCCCCAGGCGACAACCATACAGAGGAGCCCGGTCACGATCGGAAGAGCCACGATCGGCCCAGCCGCAAGCGTTTCCACCGTGGCCCCGATCATGATGATCACGAGCAGAGCGGCGGCCAGCGGCGTCAGCCAGACCGCGATATTCAATAACCGCGGCAGCACCAGTCCCAGCGCGCCGAGAATTTCGCAGACACCGACAAAGTGAAGCAGTCCGCCGGAGAGCGATGGCATCTGCTGCGATAACTGCGCCGCAGGCGTCATCAGCTTCGAGGTGCCTGTGAAGAGAAACAGCAGCGCCAGCAGCCACTGAATCACCCAGAGAACTTTGTTCATGCGGTTATGATGCGCTCCGCCCGGAAAAGATCCAGCCTGCCAACGCGCCCGCGACCGACGTGACCGCGATCACCCCCACGTGCCACACGATGATGTGCGGCGCGCTGAGAATCGGGCAATGCAGCGCCAGCACCGCAATTCCCAGGAGCCCCGCCAGCGCACCCCCGCCCATCGCGGCATGCGGCGGATTCGTCACGAATCCTCGCCGCATCAGCGCCCAGGCCGCAAGGCCTCCCGGGATCGCGCAGAGCGTCCCAAGCCGCAGACAGGGGATGCCGCGCGCGACGAACCTCGCCATGTCGAAATCCGGAAACAGCAGCAGCGTCGCGGTGCACAGCAGAAGCGCCGCGGCAGCCGCGCCAGCCAGCGGCGAAAGGACACGGCGCGATCCCGGAATCATCGCGTCGATCACGATGCCGGCCAGCACCGCCGCCAGCAGCGCGATCGCCGAATAATCGACCCACACCGCCGCGAGACTCATCTTCGCGAATCCGTGGTAGCCGAACGGCGCGGCCAGCGCAATCGCAAGCACCAAAAACACGGCCACAATCGCCGTCGTCAGATTTCCACTCGAAGGCAGCGGACGCACCGGTGTTGCCGAGGCCGCGAATTTCTCGCGCACCTGCGCGAGCCGCGCCGCATCTGGGTTCGCCTGCCGAAGGCGCGATGGGACTTCAAACTCCACGCTTGCCTCCCACGAGACTCCGCAGCTTTTCATACGCGCGATGCGCCTTCTGCTTCACCGATCCAGCCGATGTTCCGGTCGCTCTCGCCACTTCCTCCACACTCAGCCCGGACACCTTGAGCATCACGATCACCTCGCGCTGGCTTTCGGGCAGCGCGGCCATCAGAGTTTCGAAATCGAGTCCGTCCGCTTCTTCCGCGTTTCGCGCCGCAACATCGGGCATCCGCTCCACCTGCATCTCGTGCGCCGAGCGGCTTCTGGCGCGGCGGAACTGATCGATCCTCACACGGCGAGCGATCGCGTACAACCAGGGCAGCAGCGGTTCAGGAGGACGGTAGGTGTGGCGCGCGGAGTGAATGCGAAGCCAGAAATCCTGCAGCAGGTCGTCCGCCAGTTCGGGCCGGCGCGTCTGGCTGAGGAAAAATCGGTAAAACTGCGGACTCAGGGTATCCACCAACAGCCCGCCGGCCGCTGCGTCACCCTGCTGATAATTGGCCATCAGTGTCTCCGGCGCGGGGGCCACACTCACCCCTGATTAGAGAATTCGCCGGAAGCCGGTAACAGGTTACGGTGCATTGTTTCAGTCAGTATCACAGGATAACCGTTTGCCCCTCCGTGCCGAATCATGGACAGGAACCGAAATGATCCGACTCGCTTTGCTTTCGATACTCGCCGCTCTGCCCGCCCTCGCCGCACCGGCGCCGGCCGTCCCCATCTTCGTGGAACTGTTTACCTCGGAGGGCTGTTCGAGTTGCCCGCCCGCGGACAGCGTCCTCCAGTGGCTCGACCGCCAGCCGATTGCCGGAGCCCAGGTGATTGTGCTGAGCGAACACGTGGATTACTGGAACTATCTCGGCTGGCGCGACCCCTACTCCTCCGCCATTTTCAGCGATCGCCAGAAACGCTACGCCGACAGGCTCGGCTCGACCGTCTACACTCCGCAGATGGTGGTGAACGGCGAGACCCAGGTGCTGGGCAGCGATCGCGACGCCGTGATCACGGCGATCACACGCGCAAGCCGCCAGCCGTCTCTCCCTCTCTCGATCCAGGCCACACGCACAGCCGGCGGCGCGCAGGTTCATATCGATGCAAATACGAGCGGTACGAAAGCAGAACTCTGGCTCGTGACCGCACGAAGCAGCGCGCGTTCCGATGTGGCCCGCGGCGAAAACAGCGGACGAACGCTCACGCATGTGGCCGTCGCCAAATCCCTGATGAAGATCGCGAGGTGGCCCGCGTCCGGCAGTGATCTCCCGCTCAGTGCCGCCCAACTCGCGTCCAAACCAGGCGAGACGCGCATCATCGCGCTGCTGGCCGATCCACACACCGGCCGGATCCTTGGCGCCGCCGAGACGGAAATCTGACGGAAAAACCACAGAGAAACGCAAAAGGCCGGGCCCGCATAGCGCGAACCCGGCGTGCGTTTCAAAAAGGGAGAGTGATTGCTACGCGAAGCTGCGGACGGCGTGCGCTTCGTCCTCATGGACGTCGAACACCGTGTAGAGCTTGGTGATCTGCAGCAGATCCTTGACGCGCTTGGTCAGACCGAGCAGCTTCAGGGTGCCGCCGGCGTTCGCCACGGTCGTAAACCCTGAAACCAGTTCGCCGATGCCCGAGCTGTCGATGTAGGTGACCTCGCTCAGGTTCAACAGCACTTTCTTCTTGCCGGATGCCACCAACTCGCGGAGCGTATCGCGCATCGCGCTCGACCCTTCGCCGAGTGTAATTCGGCCGGAAACATCGACTACCGTAACGTCACCCACCTCGCGGGTATTCAGTTTTGCGCTCACTGCTTTTCTCTCCTCACTCAATTTGCCGACCGCAAAGGACGGTCAAAATCCCCTGAAGCACCGGCGCCCGCCGTCTAGGACGCCAGTTTTTTGCTCAGCGTCACCTCGGTGCCGACCGGCGACGCCTTCTCCACCTTCACCTCATCCATGAACGCGCCCATCAGAAACAGCCCCCGGCCGGAATGCCGCAGGACATTGGCGTCATCCAGCGGATCGGGAACCTGGCTGTGATCGAACCCCTCGCCCTCATCCCGAATCCGTACTTCGAAATCGCTCGCCGTTTTCCTCACGTTCACGTGGACGTGCTTGTTCCTGTTGTACCGGTTGCCGTGGACGACCGCGTTGACCATGCACTCCCGGACCGCCATCCCGATCCCGTGCTGCTCATCCTCACCGAAACCCACATCCACCGCCGCTTTCAGGACGTCCGCTTCCACAACATCTACGCTTTCGAGCGTCGAGGGGTAATCCTGATCGAGTATTCCGATTGAGCCGGTATCCGATGACATTTTTGCGAAACAGCGTGGAACTGAAACCTTAACACAGTTGACCCATGCCGCGAAAGCCGTGGATTGAAAACATTGGAGATCGACGACGGCGGCCACGTATTTTCAAATAGTTAAAGTACCCACAGGAAGCCGGTGTACCAGAGGCGATAATGGCACTCCTGAACCTTTGGTACCGTAGTCCGTCCATGTGAGGCGAATTGCCCAAACATCTGGTAGACTCCGGAAGTAGTCTGCCCGTCATTCGGGACTATCACCGTTGTAAGCCAGAAGTTATCTGGTGCCAAAATTCCGGGTGGTGAGCGCGATCACTGGTTCGACTCTGATTGCGTTCGAGCCGGGTGGTTCAAATCGAACCCCGGCCGCGACAGTTACCACGGCGCTGAACGCCGGCACGGCGAGGCGAGCCTGATGGCCATTCCGGAAAGGAACGGCCAACAGGACTTCGCGGACGAGTTGCCCCCGCTCGACCTGCCCGATTGGGCAGTCACGGTCGAACGCATTCAGGCGGGCGATCCGGCGGCGATGGCCGAACTCTATGCCGTATTCACGCGTGGCATTCGTTATCTTCTGCTCCGCTCTCTCGGCGTCGAAGACATTGATGACCGCGTCCACGATTGCTTCGTCGTCGTGACGGAAGCCATCCGCTCCGGCGAACTGCGCGAACCGGCCAGATTGATGGGATACGTCCGGACCGTGGTGCGCCGTCACATTGCCGCGAGGATTGAGGACGCCGTGGTTCGCCGCCGCAATATCGTCGAATTCGAAGACGCCGTCTTCGGGGTGAGCGACCGGAAGAACAACCCGGAACAGGATCTGCTCGCCCGCCAGCGCGCCGAGATCGCCTGCCGGGTGTTCAACGGGGTTCCGCGGCGCGACCGCGAGATCCTGCGTCGCTTTTATCTCCTCGAACAATCTCAGGAACGCATTTGTTCCGAAATGGGACTCAGTTACAATCAGTTTCGTCTGCTGAAATCGCGGGCGAAGGCTCGGTTCGGCAAGCTCGGGCAAAGTCTCGCCGGGTCGAAGGGAAATAAATCTGGGAAAGTTCAGGGAGGACGGCACTAATCGGGAGGATGCGAGGAAGGGAGCGCCCGCAATTTCCCCCCAGGCCGAAGTCGCCCATCAAACAGACGAGCAGCTCGAGCTCTACGTGCTCGGCCGTCTGCCGGAGCCCGAACAAGCCGTGATCGAAGAGCACCTTCTGGTCTGCGAAATCTGCCGCAACCGGCTCGATGAAGCCGAAGCGTTCGCGAAAGCCATGCGGCAGGCGATCTCCGATTCGGACCCTACTGAATAACTTCGCCCGAGACAGGGCCTGGCCCGTTTGAATCCGGCGGCGGCTGATATTCGGCCGCGGGCGTGAGAGCCGTGGCGATCCGCGCCGCGTAGGCGGGCGATTTCGCGAGCGCGACGCCCCACAGAATGTGCCCGAGCTGGAGTTCGCGCACCGGCGCATAATCGGCAATCATCGGATTCGCGTGCGGCCAGATGAAGTCGAAGAACAGGTAGTAGACCAGGAGGCCCATGATGGCGCCGGCAAACGCGAACAACGGGCGGCGCCGTCCTCCCCACATCATTCCCCAGAGCGCGCCGATTCCTCCGTAAATCACGACGAGCAGAGCGATCCCCGACCACGTGCTTCTGAAGAATTCGTTCTGGTAGGCGTATTCGCCGTGGAAAAGCGTGGCGAACAGGTTCGGAACCGACCAGAGGCCGCTGTCCGTCCAGATCGCTCCCACGAAGAAGCAGACGAACATCCAGACCACGCCCACAATTCCGGCCTGCAGCCCGGCGAGCGCAAACACGAGGACGCCCGGTTTGTAAGCCGGTGGCGGCGGATGCACGGCGTAAGAGGTGGGATCGCGCGGTTCCGCGTCTCCGGCCGTCGAGGGCGGCACCTCCGGAGGATGCACTTCGGCGGAGAATTGCCCGTCTGAAGGGGGGAAATCCACTGCTTTCAGACTACTACTAAGACAAAGGCGGCCACTGCTCGGTTGGAGTCAGGGCCGCCCTTGTTCAGACGAAGTATGAGAACAACTGCCCTATTGTGGGCGCTTTTCAGCCCTGGAGGCAATGCTGAGAATAGTTGGTAAAAGTTAGCTATCGCAGCCCGGGCTGGAGAAAAAGTCCGGCCTTACAGTACGATGTTAAAGACCTCTCCCGATGAAAGCTCCCTTAGCGGTGTCCGCGCTGCTCCTCACCGTAGCCGCGTACGCAGAGGCTCAGCCTCCGGCGACCGCTGGAGCCGCCCCTGTCATTGAAAATCCTGCTTCCACCATCAACGAGGCGCTGCCGCCGTGGATGAGCTTCGGCGGCGATTACCGCGCGCGCTTCGAAGGCTACAGTGGCGGAAGCTTCAAACACCACACGACGGATGATTACCTGCTGAGCCGCCTCAAACTGCAGATGACGATTCATCCCACGAAATGGCTTCGTTTCTTCGGCGAAGGAATGGACGCTCGTGCGCTCGAAAAGAATCCCGCGGTGCCGACCTATCAGAACACCTGGGACATCCGCCAGGCCTATGCCGAACTGGGCAGCTTCGACCATGGTTTCGGACTGCGCGCCGGCCGCCAGGAAATGATCTACGGCGAACAGCGCCTCATCGGCGCCTCGGCGTGGACCAACACAGAGCGGAATTGGGATGCGGTCCACGGCAGCATTCGCTACGGCGGCTATCGCGCCGATCTTTTCAGCGGCTCCATCGTCAACAACGTCACCGGAACCTGGGATCACCACCAGCAGGGCAATAATCTGCATGGAATCTACGGCGGGATCGACCGCTTCGGCCCGCGGCTGGTGATCGAACCCTACGGGATGTGGCGGCTGCAGCATGGCCTGCGCGATGAAGCCGGCACGATCGGCAAGCTCAATGAGAAAGTCGGCGGCATGCGGGTTGCGGGCTCAAAGCTGCCGGGCGGGTGGGAGTATTCGATCGAAATGGTGCGCGAGTGGGGATCTCTCGGGTCCGACCGCATCCAGGCGTGGGCCGGCCACTGGTACGCGGGAAAGACGCTGGCCATGCGTTTCGAGCCGCACCTCACTGCCGAATACAATTTCGCCACGGGAGACCGGGACGCAACCGACGGCACGCGCGGCACCTTCGATCAGCTCTATCCATCCGGCCATGACAAACTCGGTTTTTCCGATCAGGTCGGCTGGCGAAACATCAAAGATTTCCGCGCGGTCTTGGAGACGAAGCCGAAAAAGAATGTGATCGCCGCGTTCGAGTACAACGACTGGCATCTGGCGAGCGCCACGGACTGGCTCTATAACTCGGGAGGCGCCGGCGTGTTCCACTCGGCCAACGGGTCGGCGGGAACACACGTTGGGCAGGAAATCGATCTCACCGGAACGTGGATCTTCGCCAAAGCTTTCACAGCGGGCGCGGGTGTGGCGCACATTTTCCCCGGCGAGTTTCTCAAAGCCGTGACGCCGGGCAATCCGTACACCTATCCGTTCATGGTGATGACCTACCGCTTCTGATCTGCGATGAAACTTCGAATTCAGGACGATTCGCTCCGCTTCCGGCTCACGCGCAGTGAGGTGGAAGCTCTGGGCAGCGGACAGGCAGTCGAGCGAACTGTCCACTTTCGCGAAGGCCGAATCCTGCGGTACATCGTGGCGCCCGAAGCCGGAGCGGCAAGCCTGCGGGCGGCGTTCGGCGCTGATGCGATTCGCGTCGCCCTTCCCGCCGCGCGCCTGAGCGCATGGGCTGCAAGCGATGAGGTGGGGATCGAAGCAAACGACGGCCCGCTGCGCATTCTGGTCGAAAAAGACTTCCAGTGCCTGCACCGCGACAACGCCGCGGAGCCCGACGCCTTCCCCAACCCCCAGAGTTCTTAGCAAAAAAAACGGCAGGCGCTCGGAGGAGTGCGCCTGCCGTCTCACCAAAAGCCAGCAAGCGCTCGGAGGAGTGCGCCTGTCGGCTGGGTCGCTACATCTTTGAAGATGCGCGACGCCCTTAGGCAAAAAGCCACGACCGTTACAGAAAGATAACGGCCTGAAATCACAATAGCACTTTTAGACTATAAAAGCCATGGCTGGACCACCACAAGTGCCCCAAAGTACAGTCAGATTTTCAGGGTCCAGGGGTCAGGAAGTTCCTATTCGAGGCGCCATTTCTACGCCATGTAGAAGAGGCTAAGACGCGGCAGCCCAGCAGTTTCGAGCAGAGTCCGTTCGAGGAACTGGGCCTCCAGCATGGCGATCTGCGGAGCGGTCATTTTACTTCTGTAGGGGCCGATCTGGGCACTGAGGCGTTCCCGCAGTTCCAGCGCCTGCCGATCGGACTGGCGGCCGCGAGCGAGCGCAATCAGTTTTTGCTCCAGCACCGTGAGGCGCTGCTCCAGTTTTTCCGGATCTTTCGCCAGTTCCGCCAGTTCGCTAACGATCTGATCGAGCGACGCGGCGACCGGTTCGTATTCGGCGACGCCCGTCGCCCGGATCGCGGCGGCGTTTCCTTCGAGGAACGATCGCAGCGCCTCCGGCGCGAACGGCTGCTCCTCTTCGCGCGGCGTTTCCTGCCGGCCAGCCGTGCCGGCATCGGCCATGCGCTGCGCTTCCGTCATCACGGCCTGTGAGCAGAATGCCAGCGAATTGACCATCTGGGTGCGTGAGCGGCGCGAGCGCCATTTTTCAAATGAGATATCGATGCCGCGCAGCACCGCTTCGAGCGGCACACCCGAATTCTTCCACGATTCGATCAGCGCCCAGTCAAGCGGCGACAGCAGAAAGAGGCTGGTGCCCCGCGCCTTCTGGAAGTGCTCTTCGATTTCAGTGAAGTAGTTGAAGTAGCTGGACCAGGGCCGCGGACCCTGTGCCTCAGGTTCGCTCATTCCGTTCCCAGATGAGGCGAAGCCCTTCGAGCGTCAGGTTCTCATCCACGTTGCGGATAAAACGCGATTCGCCCGCAATCAGGCTCGCCTGCCCGCCCGTCGCCACAGTCTTCGTGCCTTCTCCGAGTTCGTGGACCAGCCGCTCGATAATGCCGTCGATCGCGCCGAGAGCGCCGAAGTAGAGACCGGCCTGCATGCTCGCAACCGTGTTCGACCCGATGAGATTTTTCGGCCGCCGGAAATCGACCAGCGGCAGCCGCGCGGTGCGGCTGAACAGCGCGTCGGCCGAAATGCCGACACCCGCCGCGATGATTCCACCGAGATATTCGGCTTTGGCGGAAATCGCGTCGAAAGTAATCGCCGTCCCGAGATCCACCACGACGCACGGCCCGCCGTACTTGTGGAAAGCCGCCACGCCGTTCACCAGCCGGTCGGCGCCCACTTCGGACGGGTTCTCGTAACGGATGGTGAGCCCGGTATCGGTTTGCGCCGTAACGAACATCGCCTCCGCATGGAAATAGCGCTTCGACATTTCCGCCAGCGCGGCATTCAGCGGCGGCACCACCGACGAAATAATGATGCCGTCGATCGCTCCGGCGTCAATACCGGCGTAGCGCAGCAGATTGAGCAGCAGAATTCCCCACTCATCGGAAGTCTGTTCGCGAACAGTACGCAGGCGGCGATGGTCGCGCAGCGCGCCATCCTCAAAGATGCCGACCGTGATGTTGGTATTTCCGGCGTCCAGCGCAAGCAGCATAAATCACATGTATGCCGGGACCGCGATCCCGAGCACGGCGAGCGTCCGTTCCAGTTGGTCCGCCAGATAGCCGTTCAGCCAGAGCAGAAACGCCTTGCGCTCCGGATCCGGCTCCGCCAGCACCGGATATTGGTGATAGAAGAGGTTGAACGTCTGGGCAAGCTGGAACACGTACTTCGCGACGTGAGCCGGTTCACCCGCCGCCACGGCGCGCTCCACCACCACATCTGCCTTCGCCGCCGAAATCAGAATCTGCCAGAGCTCATCGATGACCAGGTGCCGCGCCATGACCTCCGGTGTGAGGATCGCGCGGAAGTCCGGAATCGTGTCGCCGCGTTCTTCGAGCTTGCGGAAGATATTCCGCGAACGCACGGCAGCGTATTGCGCGTAGGGTCCGGTCTCGCCTTCGAAGCTGAGCGCTTCCTGGAAATCGAAAGCGATCACCGTGTTGCGCGTGAACTTCAGCAGGAAGTAGCGCAGCGCGCCCATCGCGATTTCGGTCGCGACCGCCAGTTGGGCAGCCTCGTTATCTTCGGGGTGCCGGGAGGCGACCTCCTTCAGAGCGTTTTCGACGAGCTTATCCATCAGATCGTCGGCCTTCACGCCGAGGCCTTTGCGCCCGGAAACCTCTATATAGGGCCGCTTCGCATCTTCCACCGTGAGTTCGATGCCGAGTTCCACGCAGCAGCGCGGCGAAAGCGCCACCATCTCGTACGAAAAGTGAATCGAGCGCGCGGCCTGTTCTTCGAACCCAAGCGCGCGCAGTCCGGCGACGACCACATCCTGCAGATAGGACTGCCGCACATCGATAACGTTGTAGACCGTGGTCGCGTGGCCGAAATCGGGAGCCTTTTCGCCTCCGACGGCCTCATCGGTCGAAACCCAGACCTTTTTCCCGTCCGTGTATTCGGTGAGGACGCGGTAGTGAAAATCCTTGCCGAGCAGCCCGAATTTCCAGAGCTGGTAGGCAATATCTTTTCCGACATAAGTGACGGTGCCGTTCGAACGCACGATCACTTTGCTGTCTTCATTCGCCTCGTCCGCGCCGCGGAAAGCGGAAGACGGCATCACCCAGCAGCCTTTATTTTTTCCTTCTTCTTCAAAGTAAATCGCCCTGCGTTCCTTGAGGAGTTCGAATGCGGAGGCCCAGAACTTCAGATGGAGAATTTCGCTCTCGCGCGGCAGAACGTCATAAGTGATGTTCAGGCGGAGCATTGTCGCCAGGTGCAGATTCACGATGGCATCCGCCACCAGATGCCCGAGTTCGGAGAGTTCCCCTGAGCCCGCTTCGACTCCGTGCAGCACTTCCGCCCGCCACTTCAGCGCTTCCGGGTTGTCCTTATAATGCTGCGATACGCGCGCGTAGAGATCCCAACAGACGTAATCGAAGCGCGGTCCGGCGATCAGTTGCGCGACGTCTTCAATGCTCTTTTTCTCGAGGAAGTGAAAGCCCGCCACGACATCGGCGACCTGTACGCCGGTGTTGTCGATGTAATTCTGCACCTCGACACGGTGGCCCGAGACGCGCAGCATCCGGACGAAGGTATCCCCCAGAACCGAATTCCGCAGATGGCCGATGTGCGCCGCTTTGTTCGGATTAATGTTGGTGTGCTCGACGATCGTTTTCCCGGGGCGCGTTTCGGGTGCCGAAGCCGCGGGATTGAGCAGGCTCGAGGCCAGGGCGCCGCGGTCGAGCCGCAGATTGATGTATCCGTTCCCGGCAACCTCCATGGACGCCACGCCCGGAATATCGCCGACCGCTTCCACCAGCGCGGCCGCGATATTCTTCGGCGCCTGTTTCAGCGATTTCGCGAGCTGGAAGGCGACCGGAACAGCAATTTCGCCGAACGAGGCCTGGCGAGGTTGCTCGAGCGCGATGTCGGAGTCAATGCCGAAACGGATCGCAAGAGCCCCCCGAAAGGCATTCTGGATTTGTTTTTCGAGCTGAAGGAACACGGAAATCTGAGTATAACGGGGGAAGAAGCATGGGAGTGGATTGTCTGCACAGCACACCGGAATGGCGTCAGCCAGTGCTCCCCGCTGAATCGCAGTACAAATATTGATATTACTGATAGGGCCCAGAATGGCAGGTCCTGATGGCAAGTGCTGCAAGGGCGAAGAATAGTGAATTTCGATTTCGCCGGTCTCACTATGCGGATCACTCGGAACATAGGTTCTGATGAGGGTCGGCCTCGCCGCGGTCGCTTTTGCGGCCCCCGCCGGGTCAAAGCCTGAAATCCCTCGTCGAGGAAGAAGCCCAATCGGGAGGCGGGCAGCTTTTTCTTCGTTTGTCGCCCTGAATTCGGCGCAATTTCTGGAAGGTACCGGTACGTACGCGGACTGGGAATCCTTTACCCGTTGGCCGCGCTTTGTTATCGTAAGTATGTATTAAGGATGTTTTGTTTACCCGGAGGAAAGATGAGTTTTTTGAAGAGTTTAGCGGTTACGGGCAGCCTTGGCCTGTTGGCTTTCGCCGGCCTGGCAAGCGCGTCAACTATCGCGTACGACCAAACACTGACGAATACGACGCCCGGCTACTATAACGGCACCGGGAATTCGTCGGATCATTTCACCACTCTCACAGATGGCAATCTTCAGCTCGCCCTGAGCATTGTTGACCGTTATAACGGTCCTGCTCTGACGCCCACTGGGAACAATTACGACTACAACGACAATCCCAACATCGACCCGACCAAGAACTGGGGTTTTTACTACTCCATCGACACAAGGAACGGCGGCGGGACGGGATTAATCGGCGACAACTCGTATCTGCTGATCTTCACGGATGAAACTCTGGGTGAAACCCTCAGCTATGATCCGCTCGTGAGCGACGACAGCTACTACGATGGCACCGGCGTGCATGGCGGCAGCAGCAATAGCACGGGAGTTGCGGCAAACGATCCAAACTATGCCGCACTCAACGATGCCGCACAGGCCAACTACTATGGAATCCAGAACGCGGGCTGGGCGGGTTGGTTCCCGGTTTCCTTCACGTTCAACCCCAACGACGTCTTCAGCATCACGCTGCAGTCGACAGCGAAGACACAGGGTGCGGCAACGGACGCCCTCACCGTAACCGTGAATGCACAGGCCACCCCGGAACCGGGTACGATCGTGACGATGCTGGGCAGCCTCGGCGCGCTCGGACTCTTCATCCGCCGCCGCAAAGCCTAAGCTTCACGCTTCGGGTTCAGAAACGCCGCCAGGGTGATCCTCTGGCGGCGTTTCTTTTTCTGCTATACTGAAGTTGCAGCGGTCGGACTCAGGCAGTGGGCGAAAGCCCACTTTTTTATTGGAATCGAGCATGAATCGAGCGGAAGCGGTGGCGAAAATCCGGGAAATTGCCGAACGGGCCGCGCAACCCGAGGGAATCGAAGTCGTTGAAGTCGATCTCAAGGGCGGCGGACGCCATCAGGTGCTTCTGATCGTGATCGACAAGCTGTCCGGCGTTACCCATGGCGACTGCGAGTTCGTCTCGCAGCAAGTGGGGACAATTCTGGACGTGGAAAACATCATTCCGGGCGCCTATCAGCTCGAAGTCAGCTCCCCAGGGGTGGAGCGGAAGCTGGTGCGATGGAAGGATTGGGTTCGTTTTGTCGGGGAGAAAGCCAAGGTCGTCCTCCGCGAGCCGGTGGAGGTGGCTAAAGGTCCCCTGAAGTACTTTGAGGGGGTAATCGCCCGGGCCGATGAGGCTGATCACCGGGTGACCGTCCGGCTTCCGGACGATACCGAGGTCAGTTTTCCGGTCGATCAGGTTGACCGGGCCAATCTGAAGTTTGAGTGGTAAAAGCGCCGAAGCCGGAAAAGTAATCAGGATCGGGGAATTATTGTGGACAGCATTTATCAATCAATTGAACTGCTCAGCAAGGAAAAGGGCATTGATACGCAGATCGTTCTGGACGCAGTGAAGGATGCCATGCTTCTGGCGGCGCGTAAGCATTTCCGCACGAACGAGAACTATGAGATCGATTTCGACGATCACTCGGGCAGCCTGAAGCTGTACGCGGTCAAGCAAGTCGTGGAGGCAGTCACGGATCCCGCAATCGAAGTCACGCTCTCGGAAGCGAAACGGATCGACCCGGGCGCGGAGATCGGCTCCAGCGTGCGTTTTCCCAAGCCAGGCGACGCGCTGGGCCGCATTTCCGCCCAGACCGCCAAGCAGGTCATCTTTCAGAAAGTCCGCGAGGCGGAGCGGGAAACCATTTACCGCGAGTACGCCGATCGCGTGGGCGAGCTGATTAACACGACTGTCAAACGGATCGAAGGACTCGATCTGGTGGTCGATCTCGGCAAGACCGAAGCGCGCCTGCCAAAGCGCGAGCAATCGCGCCTCGAGAGCTTCAGCGTGGGCGACCGTATCCGCTGCGTCATCAAGCTGGTGGACAAGTCCTCCAAGGGGCCGGGCGTGGTGGTTTCGCGCGCCGACGCCGAGCTGGTGAAGCGCCTGTTCGAGCAGGAAGTTCCGGAAATTTACGACGGCACGGTTGTCATCAAGGGCTGCGCGCGCGAGGCCGGCGAGCGGACGAAGATCGCCGTCTCCAGCCGGGACCGCGACGTGGACAGCGTGGGCGCCTGCGTCGGCATGAAGGGCATGCGCGTGCAATCGATTATTCGCGAGCTGCGCGGTGAAAAGATCGATATCATCGAATACTCCGATGAGCCCGTGACATTCGCAACACACGCTCTGAGCCCCGCGAAAATTACGCGGGTGACGATTCTGAATCCGGAAGAGCACCACATGGAAGTCATCGTCGACGATTCGCAACTGTCGCTGGCGATCGGCAAGAAGGGCCAGAACGTTCGACTGGCCGCGAAACTGCTCGGCTGGAAGATCGATATCAAGAGTGAAGAAGAGAAACGCCAGGAAGTGCAGGGCGCCATTGACCTGCTGGCGATGGGAGCGCCGGTTTCGGCTCTCATCGATTACGGTCTGGCGGAAGCCACGGTGGATGCGCTCGTTCAGGGCGGCATCGGGACGATTGAAAAGCTGGGCAGCATGACGCCGGAGCTGCTGGAAGCTCTGGAAGGAATTGACGAAAATGCGGTGAGCCTGATCCAGCAGGCCATTAACAGATACTACGGCCAGGAGTATGCGGAAGAGGCCCCGGCGGAAGTGGAAGCGTCTGCAGCAGCAGGTGATACCGCTCCGGAGGCTTCTGCTACGATGAGTGAATCGGTCGAAGCAGGCGCTGAGGCTGGTGCCGAAGGAGAAGGAACGCCTTCACCGGAAGCGCAGGAGTCTTAGCGCGGCGGCCCCCCGTAGTCGAAACGAGCGGTTTTTGGCGCGGCGAAGTTGGTTTGTGCTGCGCTGTAAGTAAGAGTGAAACGCCTTAGACATGAGTAAGATCCGAATCAATGAGCTGGCGCGGCAGCTCGAGGTGAAGTCGCGTGAGGTCATCGATAAACTTCACGAACTCGGTATCACCGAGGCGTTGACCCATTCCAGCTCGATCGACGACGAGAACGCCGAGAAGTTACGGCGCTATTTCGGCGGTGACACATCCGTCCTCGAAGCGGCGAAAGCGCCGAAGGCGGTGGAGACACCTGCGCCCGCCGAGACAAAGCCCAGGCCGGCTGCCGGCGAGCCAAGGCCGATTGAGCCGCCGAAGCGCGGCGTTCCCATTGCGCCGCCGATGCGTCCGCCAGTGGCCGCTGCCGAGCCAGAGGCGAAGGCAGCTGCTCCTGCCGCGCCAGGCGAGCCGAAGAAGCCCGAGGCGCCGGCCGAGGACAAGCCACGAGCGATTCCGCTGCGCCCGCCAATGCTGGGCCGCGGGGCGCCGATTCATCCGCCGGTAGGACCACGTGCGGCCGCGCCGAGCGCACCGCCAGCCGCAGCTCCGCATCCACCCGCGGCGCCGTTAACGCCGCCGCCACCACTGCGTCCTCTTTCGCCGCCCGCGCGGCCGATTCCTTCGGGCGGTACACGCCCTGGTCAGATTCTTTCGGGACCGCGCCAGCCTCTGCCGAGCGCGCCTCCTGTAGCGCCGCCGCGGCCCATTACGCCGCCGCCCGCTGCACCCCCGGCGCCCGCACAGCCGAGCGCGCCCGTGGCCGCCGCTCCTCCGGCCGCGCCGCAGACCGTGCGCCCGGGAGTTCCGATTGCGCCCCCGCCACGTCCTGCAGCCGCTCCGGGTCCACCTCGTCCTGCGCCGCAGGCGCCACCTCGTCCCGCTGCAGGCCAGCCGATTGCCGGCCAGCCGCTGGCAGGGCAGCCCGCCGCGCGTCCGGTCGTGCCGCCGCGCGCCGATCTGGCAGCGCGTCTGGGAGCCCGTCCGGGGCCCGCTGCTCCGGGAGCACCGCCTCCCCGCCCCGGCGTACCGCTGCGCCCGTCGCCGCGCCCGGGTCAACCGCTTTATCAGGGACCGCCGCGTCCCGGTCAGCCTTCCATTCAGGCGCGTGGAGCCCGCCCCGGCATGCCCGGTCCGGGTGGCCGTCCCGGCCCGCGCCCGATGCATCCCACGTCGCGCGGAGGTCCGCTTCTCGGGCCCGGCGCGCCGCCGCCTCCGGACCATGCCGCCCGCCGCGCGCCCGCCGGCAAGAAGCCCGCGCGTGGACCGCGTGACCGCAATCGCGAGGCGGAAGAGAAGATTCTTCGGCCGCAGATGCGCCGCGAACAGGCCGCGCCGCCGCCGATCAATCGCGATATCACGATTTCCGAAGGCATCACGGTCAAGGAACTTTCCGAAAAGCTCGACGTGAAAGCCAATCTGGTGATCAAGAAGCTGGTGGACCGCGGCATCTTCGCGACCATCAACCAGACGCTCGACAGCAAGATGGCCACCGAGCTGGCGCGCGAATTCGGCGCGTCCACCTCGTCGGTTTCCTACGAAGAAGAGGCGATGCTCGATATTGAGCTCGCCGAAGAAGCGTCCGACCGCTTCCTTCGCCCTCCCGTGGTCACGATCATGGGCCACGTCGATCACGGCAAGACGTCGCTGCTCGACGCCATCCGCACCGCCAACGTCGCAGGCAGAGAAGCCGGCGGCATCACCCAGCATATCGGCGCGTATCACGTGGATCACAAGGGCAAGACTATCGTCTTCATCGACACGCCGGGCCACGAGGCGTTCACCCGGATGCGCGCCCGCGGCGCCAAAGTGACCGACATCGTTGTGCTGGTGGTCGCTGCTGACGACGGCGTGATGCCTCAGACGCTCGAAGCCATCGACCATGCGCGCGCCGCCAAAGTGCCGATCATCGTGGCGATCAACAAGATTGATAAACCGGAAGCGCAGCCCGACCGCATCAAGCAGCAGCTAGCCGACCGAGGTCTGAACCCCGAAGAATGGGGCGGCGATACCGTCATGGTGCCGGTTTCCGCGCGCCAGAAAACGAATCTCGATCTGCTGCTCGAAATGATTCTGCTGGTTTCGGAAATTGCCGATCTGCGCGCGAATCCGGCGCGTCCCGGCATGGCCAGCGTGCTCGAAGCGAAACTCGACCGCGGCCGTGGTCCGGTGGCGACGATCCTCGTTCGCAACGGCACGATCCGGGTCGGCGACGAATTTATCTGCGGCACCGTTTTCGGACGCGTTCGCGCCATGATCGACGATCTCGGCGATCAGGTGAAGGAAGCGGGGCCGTCGATGCCGGTGGAAGTGCTCGGTCTCGAGCGCCTGCCGGAAGCGGGCGACAACTTCCAGGTGGTTACCGATACCGCGAAGGCGAAGCAGATCGTTCTCTATCGCGCCGAGAAAGAGCGCGCGGCGCAACTGGCCAAAACCGGCCGCCTGACGCTCGAACAGCTCCATCGCAAGATGGCGGAAGGCGAAGTCCACGAACTGCCGCTCATCCTCAAGGCGGACGTCAGTGGTTCGGCGGAAGTGCTGCGCGACACGCTGGAGAAACTCTCGACCGACAAGGTGACGGTGCGGGTGCTGCGTGCCGGAGTAGGCGCCATCAACGAATCCGACGTGCTGCTGGCGGCTGCGTCGAATGCAATTGTTCTGGGCTTCAATGTGCGGCCGGAACGCAACGCGGCGGCGGCGGCCGACCAGGAAAAGGTCGATATCCAGCTCCACACGATCATCTACGAGGTGGTCGACCAGATCAAGAAAGCCATGTCCGGCCTGCTGGCGCCTGTGTACAAGGAAGTTTACAGGGGCAAGGCGGAGGTTCGCGAAATCTTCAAAGTTTCGAAGATCGGCACCGTGGCCGGCAGCCTGGTTCAGGACGGGACGTTCACGCGCGACGCCAACGTCCGCGTGCTGCGTGACAACGTGGTGGTGCATACCGGCAAGGTGGGCTCGCTGCGGCGTTTCAAGGACGACGTGAGCGAAGTTCGCAGCGGCATGGAATGCGGCATCACGCTGCAGGGCTTCAACGATGTGCAGCCCGGCGATATTATCGAGGCCTACGCGCTGCAGCGGGTTGCGGTCGAGGCGTAGTCCCGAACGCGCCCGGACGCGCGGTGTGACATGGCGGTAGTCGGAGTTCTCACGATGGAGCTGCGGATCGACCACGCGCATTCTCTCAAAGAGAAGCGGCACGTGGTCAAGAGCCTGAAGGAACGCCTGCGCGGCAAGTTCAACGTCTCGGTTTCCGAGATTGAAGATCAGGAACTGCACAACAGCGCGGTCATCGCGGCAGCAGTTGTATCCCCGAGCCGCGATTTTGCATCCCGGATATTGCGGGCCGTGGAGGATGAGGCTGAAGGGCAGCTCGGCCCGATGCTGGTGCGTTCGAACGTGGAGTGGCTGTAGAGGTAACGGTATGGATGAGCATCGCACGCAGAGGGTATCGGAAGCAGTCCGTGAGGAATTGTCGGAGCTGATCGGGTTTGAGATGGACGACCCGCGGCTGACTTCGGTGAGCGTCACAAGCGCGGAGGTTTCGCCGGACATGCGGCATGCGCATGTGAAGGTCGCGGTGGAGACGAACCGCGAACGCGCTGTGCTCGCCGGGCTGGAGCACGCGAAATCGTTCCTGAGGCATGAGCTTGCCGCGAGGCTGAATCTGCGGCGCATGCCGGAACTGCATTTTGCTGTGGATTCGCATCCGGATGCCGACAGCCGGATTGAGTTTCTGCTGCGGCGCGCGAAGCGCAATCAGGCGAAGGGATAATCCCTCTTATCTGGATGACGATCCGATCAGTTCCCGCGCTTTTTCGATCTGGTCCGGCGTACCTCGAACGATGATCGTGGGAGGCGAGGCCGACTGCCAGGCTGTCTTCACCTGTAGCTGATCGCGAATCCGTTTCGTGACGCGCGCGAGCTGCGGTATCGAACTCAGTTGGGCGGGATAGAAGGCGTGCACGATTTCGCCGCCGGGAATCACAAGCTCCGGGGGAGTGCCGGGCTGATCGAGCACCTGCAGCAGCCACGTGCCGAGCGCAACGTCGTTCGCCGAACCGCCGATCACCACCATGGAATTTGCGCCGACCGTCCCGCTCTGAAAGAGACCGAAGACTCGCAGGTAAGTGACGATGTCGAGCATCGACCGCTGCGCTCGAACGTTCTCGATGTGGATGGCACGGATGACGCGGGGTTCGCCCCTTTGGTCGGTATAAGAAAAGACCGGAAGCGTTTTGGCTGCGGCCGGTGTGACGTCGAGGGCATCGGCCAGATAATGCGCGAGCGAGGTCTGCCGCTGCTCCGTCTCGATCGTGAGGCTCGGGCCGGCAGTATCGAGCTTTGAGGACAGAACGCTGAACGTAGCGCTGGGCATGATCCTCGAGATCTCGTCCGGGCTGTCTCCGGTAGTGGCATTCTTCAGAGGGATGACGAAGCGCGTCCATCCGGGGCGGAGGCCAGTCGAGGGTGGCTGATCCTGTTGACGAATCAGTTCGCCTGCTCTGGCGATCTGATCGGCGGTGCCGCGGACGATGATGGTCGCCGGCGCGTCGAATTGAGCTGCACGCCTGATTTGAAGCTGATCGCGCAGCGTTCGCACGGTGGCGAACATCTGCACGGAATCCATGAAAGACGGATAAAACGCGCGGAGCGTGTCGGCCTCGCCGGCGACCGGGAACTCCGATGGGGCCGAGGGGTCTGACCGGTCGAGCACGTGAAGAATCCACTCTGCGAGCGCCAAGTCATCCGAGCTTCCGCGCACGACGATCATGCTGTTAGCCGCAACCATCGCCGGACGCTTCCCGGTCAGCATATACAAATTCTGGCTCACCTGGAACATAGACCGCTGGGCTTGTTCACTCTCCGAATGAATCGCGCGCGCGACCATCCGCTCGCCTTTCGCATCGGTGTACGAGAATTCCGGTTCTGTTGCGGCGTTCGCGGCGGCGGTATCGAGCGCGCCGACGATATATCGCGCCAGCGAGATTCCTTCCGGGCTTCCCTGCACCGTCACAGTCGGGCCTTGGGGATCGAACGTGGGAGACAGCTGATCGTTCAAGCCTGCCAGCGCCGAATAGATTTCACGTGGACTGTCACCAGCTGTCGCGTGCTTTAACGGAAATACGACCCGCTGCGGCTCTGGCTTTGGCTGAGCAGCGAGAGTCGAGGCAAGAATGGCGGTGAAAATCAGGGGGTTGCGCCGCATCATCCACTCCTTCGCTCATAATGACGCGAATCGCGCGTCGAGCGTGGAGATGAAATTTTGTCGCTATACTGGCGGCGAGAGGACCGATGAAACCCACCGCATCGCCCGAAGGAATCATTGAGACTTCCACCCGGCGCTCTGTCGAGGAGATTGTCGAGAAACTTGTCGAACTTCTTCAGGGCAAGGGGATCACGCTTTTCGCGGTGGTGGACCACAGCGGAGAGGCGGAAAAGGCCGGCATGAAAATGCCGCCGACGAAGCTGCTGATCTTTGGAAACCCGCAGGCGGGAACGCCGCTGATGCTGGCCTCGCCCAGCATCGCGATCGATCTTCCTTTAAAGGTCCTCGTTCGCGAGGACAAAGCCGGCCAGGTCTGGATTTCGTGGAATGATCCGCGATATCTCGGGAACCGTCATCACCTGCCGGAGAATCTGACCGAAAATATCGCCGTCATCGAAACGCTGGTGGCGAAGGTCAGTGAGTAAAGCTCAGGACTCCGGCGGCTGCTCCGTGACGATGAGCTTGTCGACGGTCAATTCGCCGATACTGAGCTTGTCAATTCGTCCCTGACGAATGGCGAGACGCCCGATCGCGAGAGCTCCGATAGCAAGCGCACCAACAGCCGCGGCGCCGATGGCAACGCCAAGTGCCGTGGCTCCGATATAACCAGCCGCGATTTTCGACTTCGGAATGATTTCCATAACGTGATTTTATGGCTTATTAGAGAGGTTTGAGTTCACCCAGCATCGTCGGAATGAGTTCGCTGACCGTCGGATGAATATGCACCGCGCGCTGAATCACGGTATAGGGCGCTTTGGCGTACATGATGTCGAGGATCGAATGAATGACTTCATCGCCGCCACCCCCCAGAATCGCGGCGCCGAGGATCTCTTTCGTTGTGGCATCGATCAGGATCTTCATGAAGCCACGCGGATCACCCTTTTCGACGGCGCGCGCCACGCGGGTCATCGGGCGTGTGCCGATCAGCGCCGGGCGGCCGCTTTTTCGCACCTGATCTTCGGTCATACCGGCGCGGCCAAGCGGCGGGTCAATGTAAAGCGCGTAAGCCGGAATGCGATCGCTGACGCGGCGCGGGTCATTGTCGAGCAGGTTGGCAGCGACGATTTCGAAATCGTTGTATGACGTGTGAGTGAACGCTCCCCGGCCATTGCAATCGCCGAGCGCCCAGATGCCGGGAACGCTGGTGCGGAGCTGATCATCGACCGTAATGTAGCCCTGTTTGTCGACGGCAACACCAGCGTTCTCGAGGCCGAGATCGTCTGTGTTCGGGCGGCGTCCGACGGCGAGCAGAACGTGCGAGCCATTGACGCGGGGCGCGCCCTCGGTGCATTCGACGTGCGCGACGATCTCATCGCCGGATCGCGAAAACGAGATGCATTTCGCATTCACGCGGACGTGAACCCCCTCGCCTTCGACGATCTCGCGGATCGCGGCCGAGACATCTTCGTCTTCGCGATGCACCAGCCGCGGACCCATTTCGAGAATCGTTACTTCACTGCCGAAGCGCCGGAACATCTGGCCGAATTCGAGGCCCACGTAGCTGCCGCCGACCACGATCAGATGCCGCGGCAGGAAATCCACCTGCATCATCGAGCTGTTGGTGCGGTACGGAATTTCATGGACGCCCGGCAGGTCCGGCACAATCGCGCGGCCGCCCACATTGATAAAGATCTGCCGCGCCGAAAGGCGTTCTGAGCCCACGCTGATTTCGGTGGGCGATTCGAAGCGGGCATGGCC
>CAZPZE010000305.1:0-2843 GCA_964590625.1 uncultured Solibacteraceae bacterium | reverse complement strand
GATCGACGGCAAGCTCCGGTTCGGCCTGCCAGGCCAGCCGATCTTTCCCGCGCTGGGCGACGACACCATCCTCAGGCCTTCGCTCGACTGGATTCTCTACTCCCCGCGCTCGGCTCACATCAACGCCGAACTCAGCTACATCTCCGGCGGCCTGAGCTGGTCAAGCGACTACAACATCATCGCGCCTGAAAATGGCGACACCATGGATATCGTCGGATGGGTCACGCTCAATAATCAGAGCGGGAAACAATTCGATCACGCCCGCATCAAGCTGATGGCGGGAGACGTGAACAAAGTGCAGCCGCCCCAGCCGATGTTCGCCGCGCGCGCCGGCGCCATTGGCGGAGTGATCGGCGGCGCCCCCGAAGTGACCGAAAAGGCGTTCGAAGACTATCACCTCTACTCGCTGCCCGAAGCCACCACCATCCACGACCGCGAAACCAAACAGGTCGAATTCCTTCGCGGTTTCGGCATTCAGTCCAAACGCCTCTACATTTACGACGGCGCCCAACTGCCGGCGCGTAACGTCTATTACGACACTCGTCAGGACCAGAACTACGGCACGCAATCGAACACGCACGTCTGGATCATGCGCGAATTCGTGAACAGCCAGGCCAATCATCTCGGCATCCCGCTGCCCGCCGGCCGGGTCCGCTTCTACCGGCAGGATGCCGACGGCGGCCAGGTCGAATTCACCGGCGAAAACCAGATCGAACACACCCCGAAAGATGAAACCGTGCGGATCTACACCGGCAACGCTTTCGACATAACCGGCGAGCGCAAACAGACGCGCTACCAGCTCGATATGCGGCCCGGCGGCTTTGTCGACGAGTCTTTCGAAATCCGCCTGCGCAACCACAAAACCGAAGCCGCGACCGTCCGCATCGTCGAGCACCTCTACCGCTGGAACAACTGGAAAATCGCTGCGGAATCGCAACCCCACAACCAGACCGACAGCCGCACCGTCGAGTTCGAAGTCCCGCTCCAGCCGAATGAAGAAAAAACCGTAACCTACACAGTCCATTACACCTGGTAGGCCGGATTCGCAGCGGCATGCTACAATAAGTTCTTTCCCGCTGTATCCCCCATGTTGCTGACTATTCAGGAGATGGAAGTCCGCAAAATCGCTTTTGCGGAGACGTGGCGGCCCGGAGAGATCGATTTTTCCGACGCGGGAGTGAAGCAGACGGCCCCTTTGAAAGCCGAAGGCGTGGCGGAACTCCTGCCGCACTCGGGCGGGGAAGTCCGCGTTCACGGCAGAGTGGAAACCACGCTCGAAACCGAGTGTGACCGCTGCCTGGGGCGCGCGTCGTTCCCGGTCAGTGCGAGCTTCGATTTGTTCTACAAGCCGGTTGAGCCCGAACAGGCGGCCGACGAAGTGGCGATCGACGAGGGCGAGGCCGAGATGGGGTTTTACGAATTGCCCGGCCTTGTGCTGGAGGATATTCTGCGGGAGCAGTTGTTGCTGCAGCTCCCGATGCAGCGTGTTTGCAGCGAATCGTGCAAAGGAATTTGCCCGATGTGCGGCGCCAATCGAAATGACGCCCCCTGCGGTTGTGAAACGGCAGGCGCCGGTAAGGTAACGGACGAGCGCTGGAAGGCGCTGAAGGATCTGAAAGTTCAGTAATCAGTAAGAGAGAAGAGCAATGCCAAATCCGAAACGCAGACATTCCCACCAGCGCACGCAGACACGCCGCGCTCACGATCGCCTCGCCCGGCCCGCCGGTTCCGAATGCCCCAACTGCCATGAGCCCAAGCAGCCGCACCGCGTCTGCCCGAAGTGTGGACAGTATAAAGGCCGCGAAGTCATCGAAACGGCCGCGGAATAATTCGTATAGCGAACGCGTTACTCTGAACGAATGGTAACCATTGCCGTAGACGCGATGGGTGGCGACAAGGCTCCGGGTCCCGAAGTCGAAGGCGCCATTCATGCAGCCCGGCAGTTCGGCCATCGCGTGCTTCTGGTCGGTGAGCGCGCGTCGGTGCAGCGCGAACTCGACTCGCATCCTTCGTCCAAATCGCTTCCCATTGAAGTCGTCCATGCGCACGACCGCATCACCATGGACGATCACGCCGCGAAAGCCGCCCGCACCAAGCGCGAAAGCTCGATGCACGTTTGCGCGCGTCTCGTGTCGGACGGCAAGGCGGACGGATTCATGTCCGCCGGCAATACCGGCGCCTGCATGGCGATTGCAAAGATGGTGCTCGGCAAGCTGCCTGGCGTCGACCGCCCCGCGCTGAGCGGCGTTTTCCCCACCATCAAAGGCACGCCCGTTGTCGTCGTCGATGTCGGCGCGAACGTCGATTGCGAACCCCAGATGCTCGCCCAGTTCGGCTTGATGGGCGAGGTCTACTCCCGGCATGTTCTCAAAGTCAGGCGACCGCGCGTCGGCCTGCTTTCCATCGGCGAAGAAGAACACAAGGGCAATACGCTCACCCGCGAAGCTACGCCGCTCCTGAAGGTCATGGGAGTGCATTTCATCGGCAACGTGGAAGGCCGCGATCTGTTCACCGGCGCCGCGGACGTTATCGTCTGCGATGGTTTCGTCGGTAACGTGGCGCTCAAAGTCAGCGAAGGTCTGGTCGAAATGATCCGCCTGATGCTGCGCGAATCGCTCGAAGCCACGCTTTCCCGCAAGATCGGCTACGTGCTTTCGAAATCGGCGTACCGGGATTTCAAGAAGCGCGTCGATTATTCCGAATTCGGCGGCGCACCGCTGCTGGGCGTCAAAGGCGTCTGCATCATCTGCCATGGACGCTCGGATTCCAACGCGATCAAAAATGCCATCCGGGTCGCGGCGGAATTTTCCCTGGGCAAAGTCAACCAGCGCATCGAAGACGAT
>CAZPZE010000304.1:0-2726 GCA_964590625.1 uncultured Solibacteraceae bacterium | reverse complement strand
CGATGTGAGGCAGTTCCTCATCGATAATGCGAAATCGCTGTATCAGGAATATCGCATCGACGGGTTTCGCTTCGATGAGGTCAGCGTGATGGACCGCTTCGGCGGCTGGCTCACCTGCCAGAATCTGACCGACACGCTGCGCGCGGAGAATCCGGCGGCGATTCAGATCGCGGAATACTGGCCGGTGAATGACTACGTCGTGAAGAACACTCCCTCCGGCGGGGCGGGTTTCGATGCCACCTGGCATGATGCTCTGCGTATTTCCGTGCGGGGAGCGCTGGGCGCCGCTTCAGCCGGCGCCGCGGCGCAGATCGACATGGACTCGATCGCCGGCGCGATCGACAACAGCGGTCTCGATAATCGCTGGCGCGCCGTGCCGTGCCTCGAAAATCATGACATCGTTTACGAAGGCCGCGATCTGCGGATCGCCAGGCTTTCGGATCAGAACGATTCGCGCTCCTGGTACGCGCGCAGCCGGAGCCGCTTTGCCATGGGCCTGCTGATGACGTCGCCTGGAATTCCGATGATTTTCATGGGGCAGGAATTCCTCGAAGAAAAGCAGTGGAGCGACACCCCGAATCCGAATTTCGAGATCTGGTGGCAGGGGCTGGCGAGCGGGGATAAGACGATGTCGGACTTCCTGCGCTTCACGCGCGAATTGATCAGTCTGCGGCGCAGTTATCCGGGCCTGCGAGGCGAAGGATGCCACGTGTTCCATGTCCACAATGAGAATCGCGTGGTGGCGTTTCAGCGCTGGGTGGAAGGCGCCGGCGCGGATGTGGTGGTCGCCGCGACCCTCAGCGAGAGGAACTGGTACAACTATGAGATCGGCTTTCCGGGCGGCGGCCACTGGCGGGAGATCTTTAACAGCGACGTTTATGACAATTGGGTGAACCCCACGGTCGCGGGCAACGGCAGCGGCATCGACGCTTCGGGACCGCCGCGGGACGGCCTCGGTTATTCCGCCGGTATTACGATTCCCGCGAACGGCTTCGTGGTCTTTGCGCGATCCTGACGGATTCAGGCGCGCAGTTTCACGCTTGTCCTTGGAGCGCCGCCGCCGAGAGAAACCGGTTGCGCGGATTTCGATAAATCGCCGCCGTCGATCGTGACCCCGCTGCTTGCTGCGCCTTCCACGCGCAGGAAAACGGGACCCGGCTTCGTCACGCGGACCGCGCTCATCAATACATCGCCGCAATCCGTCATGCGCACGACGGACTCCGCGCCGGGATCCGCTGCCGTACTCATGCCGTTGATGGTGGCATCCTCCACGTGATCGAACACCACCGCGGGCCGCAATTCCTTACCGGCCGCTTCGAACCGCACGTTGTTCATCGTGAGCCCGCGCAGATTGCGCGCGTATACCGCATATGCGGGGAATACGCCGGCGGCATAGTATTCGCCGACGACTTTCGGCACATCCCGCAGCGCGCCATCAGCCGCGGTACCACCGCCGGGGAACGTCACATGAACATCATCGAACGAAATGTTCTCAATATAGGCGCCCACGCCGCTGATGCCGATGCAGCTTTTGATTTCACCGGGATTGTATCCGCTGGTGAACGGCACGTCCGGAAGCTGTTGCGGGACCACGACAGTGGCGCGAATGCCCCGGAATGAGATGTTGCGAACGACGCCGTGCGTTTCCTGCGGCGATGTATCACCGGCTCGGCGGTTCGGCGGACCCAGACAGATGGAGATGGGCCCGGTCACATTCGTCATCACCAGATTGGAAAACGAAATATTTTCGAGGCGCGGTCCTTCGCCTCCGCGCATTTTGATCGGGCAGCCGTACGTATCGTAGATCAGGCAATTCGAAACGGTGATATCCGCCGCCTCGCCGCCGCCGAAGCGGAAAACGGACCAGCGCGTACTGAAGGAGCAGTTCGTCACCGTGATGAACTGGCAACTGCCGAAAAGCGCGCAGGCGTCGTCCTGGCACTGCACGTCGCAGTTACTCAGAGAGACATGCCGGGCGCTGATGAAGTGAAATCCATCGTTGTTGTGATTCACCCGGCTGTGAATGCGGATGCCGTCCAGCTTCACGTAGCTGCTTTGGATGACGCGCACCGAGTGAAACGCGCAGTCTTTGAGGAACAGGTCCCGCACCGAAAAATTCGTGCACTGGTAACAAAGCAGGTGGTAAGGACGATGCGATCCGCCGATACCCGCCGGTGGCGGAACGCCCTTCGTGGGACTGCGGAACTGCGCGCCTTGGCCATCGATGGTTCCCGGCCCTTCCACCGCGAAGTTCTCCGCGTTCACGGCGAAGATCAGCGCCCAGTTTCCGTCTTCGAGCGTGGTATCTCCGTGCAGCGGAATCGCATCGATCGCATGGTATTGTTTGCCGTCGGCGCTTCCGAGCAGCGTGGCTCCGGCCGCAATGTGCAGGGTGACGTTGCTTTTCATCTCCAGCGTTCCGATGACGAAGACGCCCGCCGGCGCCAGCACCGTTCCGCCGCGGTCCCGATTGCAGGCGTCGATCGCCGCCTGGACGGCCGGCGTGTCGACCGTGACGCCGTCGCCTTTCGCTCCGAAGTCGCGTATGTTGTAGGTTTTCACGCCCAGGTTGTGATCGGCTGCCGGCTGCGCTGCCGCGCTGTCAGCGAAGGCAAGACCGGAAGCCGCTGCACCGGCTGCTAACCACTTTCGTCTGGAGAGGACATCATCGTTGCGTTCGGTCACCGTGCACCTCTGTTGTGTCCGCCCGCCATCATACACCCCGG
>CAZPZE010000303.1:0-2660 GCA_964590625.1 uncultured Solibacteraceae bacterium | reverse complement strand
TACTATCAGATGGTAAGATCGGTCAAGAACTTTTTAGCCGTGGCCGAGTTTCATGGCCCAGCCGATGCCGAACAGGGCGACGATGAAGCAGCCGAAACAGTAGAGCCCGTAGCGTACGCGTTCATTCTGGGTCTTCTTCGTGGTGATGCCCATGACGACCGACGTGAAGACGGAGAACAGGAATGCAGCTTCGAAGTGCGAGAGACTGATCTTCGGCATGGGTTAATCCTTCCTCCCCGTGGCGATCTCGAAGGCATCCACCATGGCGAGGATGTTCAGGAGTCCCGCGGTCACGAGGAACTTGGTGCCGTAGTCGTGGACGTCGCCCGGCATATCGGGAACGGAGTAGCCGAACATCACGCTCAGGATGTAGATGCCGCCCGCCGCGAGATCGGAAACGAAGCCGCCGTAGTTGATGAGGGTCGTGAGGTAATCGGTGCCCTTTTCCGGCGTGAACATCATGCCCTGCATGGAGAGGCCGAGCAGGAACATGACGATGACGCAGCCAAACAGCAGCAGGCCGCGGCCGGTCTTTTTCAGGAGGAAATGGCCCGCGCCGGGCAAGATCCACGCCGCCACGACCGGCCAGAGCCAGACGCTCATCGGCGGCATGGGTTCAGCGGCGGGAGGTGCGGTGGTTTCCATGTTTTGGGGCTAAATTTGAGGGTATCACGCGGCTGGTGAGCCTTCGCGTTCTCCCCACTTCAGCTTCTGACGCAGCACGTCAAAGAACGTTTTGTCGGGATTCTGGATCAAAAGCACTTCCGATTTGGACGCTGTGCATTCCACCTGATCGCCGGGTTCGAGGCCGCCGCCGACCTGACCGTCGATGGTCAGGAACGAATCGTCATCCTTCATGTGGCCAATGACGCGGATCGGCAGGCTGGCAGGGATGAGCAGCGGACGGTTGGTCAGGGTGTGGGGGCAGATCGGGGTGACGCAGACCGCGTTCACCGTGGGGAAGACGATGGGTCCGCCGGCGGCAAGCGAGTAGGCGGTGGAACCGGTGGGGGTCGAGACAATCAGCCCATCGGCCTTGTATTCGCAGACGAATGTGTCGCCGGCCCAGACATCGAGATCGACGATGCGGGCGATGGACGATTTGGCGATGACGACGTCGTTGAGAGCATCGTATTCGGCCACGGTCTGGCCGCCGCGAATGACGGCGACGTGGAGGAGGCCGCGGCGCGTCACATGGAAATCGCCGGAGAGCGTGCGCTCGAGTTCCGGGAAGAAATCGTTGATCGGGATCGAGGTGAGGAACCCGAGGCTGCCGAGATTGACGGCGAGGATCGGGATGGCGCGGCCATTGAGCGCGCGGGCCGCGGAGAGAAGAGTACCGTCGCCTCCGAGGACGATGGCGAGATCGCAGCCATCGGCGACGGACGCGCGGGGGAGACCAGTCACGCCGGCGTAACCAGCCGCGACGTCATCGAGACGCACTTCGACGCCGCGCGCGGTGAGCCACGCGAGGAGTTCCGGAACCAGCCGGATTGCGGCCGGCGCTTTCGGTTTGGCAAAAACGCCGACTGTGCTAACGGTGCCCATACAACAGGAATTCCCTGTTCCCCTCCGCGCCGGTGATCGGGCTTTCGGTGATCTCGACGGCGAAATTCAATTCTTCCACACAGGCGCGCACTTTATCGCAGGCGGCCTGGTGGAGTTCGGGTTCGCGCACGATGCCTCCTTTACCCACCTGGCCGCGGCCGACTTCGAACTGAGGTTTGACCAGGATCACCATACGGCCGGTATCCGGTTTGAGAATGCGCGCGATAGCCGGTAAGACGAGCGTTGCGGAGATAAAGCTGACGTCGCAGACGGCGAGATCGACGGGCTCGCCGAGATCGGCGAGTTCGAGATTGCGGGCGTTGAAATTTTCGTGCAGGACGACGCGCGTATCGCTGCGCAGGCGCCAGTCGATCTGGCCCGCGCCGGTATCGATGGCGTGAACCCGCGCGGCGCCGTGCTGGAGCAGGCAATCGGTGAAGCCGCCGGTGGAGGTTCCGATATCGGCGCAGACTGCGCCGGCGGGATCGATGGCGAAATGTTTGAGCGCGGCTTCGAGTTTGAGTCCGCCGCGGCTGACGTAGCGGAGACGGCCTCGCACCTCGATGTGCGCGCCGGGCGACATGGGGCGGCCGGCCTTATCGGCGCGAACGCCATCGACGAAAACATCGCCGGCCATGATGAGGGCGCGGGCTTTCTCGCCGGTCTCCGCGAAACCGTGTTCGACCATCCAGCGATCCAGACGGATCTTCTCCACTGGTTCAGGATTTGCGGCGCACGATGAGATCGGCAATCTCGTGCAGCCATTTCGCGGATTCGCCGAAGGTTGAGAGAGCGTTATGGGCGAGCGTGCATTGTTCGTTCGCCATTTCGCGCGAGCGTTCGAGGCCGTAGACGGCGGGGAAGGTGATCTTGCCCTGGGCTTCGTCTTTGCCGGCTGTTTTTCCGAGGGCTTCGGAGGATTCCTCGACGTCGAGGATATCGTCGACGATCTGGAAAGCGAGGCCGGCATGCTCGCCGTATTGAGAGAGGGCGTCGAGCTGCGCGGCATCGGCGCCGGCGGCGACTCCGCCCATGCGAACGCTGGCGCGCAGCAGGGCTCCGGTCTTGGCGCGGTGGATGCTGTCGAGCAGTTCGGGCGTGGGCTTCTGACG
>CAZPZE010000302.1:0-1563 GCA_964590625.1 uncultured Solibacteraceae bacterium | reverse complement strand
GAGAGCCAGGCGAAGGCAATGGAGGAGGCGAAGGCGCGGCTGGCGGAGGTGGGGCTGGCGGACCGGGCGGCGCATCGGGCGGGAGAGCTTTCGGGCGGCGAGCAGCAGCGGGTGGCGATCGCGCGGGCGCTGATCGGCAATCCGTCGCTCCTGCTGGCGGATGAGCCGACGGGCAATCTGGACGAGCGCACGGGGGAGAAAGTTTTCGAGATGCTGACGGATCTGCGGCGCACGCGGAACCTGACTTCGGTGCTCGTGACGCACAACCCGCATTTCGCGCAATCGTGCGGGCGGGTACTAAGACTTGAGGCTGGAACCCTTTGCGGGATTTGAGTGAAATGGGCTTTGCAACCAAACTGAAGCGCGGAGTATCTTTATAGTAGGGCGGAATGTCCGCATGCGTTCGGTGGTCGAGGAGTACCTGGGAGTTATCTAAATGTTTGAGCGTTATACAGAAAAGGCCCGGCGCGTCATATTTTTTGCGAGATACGAGGCCAGCCAGTTCGGCAGCCCGTACATCGAAACCGAGCATCTGCTGCTCGGGCTGCTGCGTGAAGACAAGCAACTGGCGAACCGTTTCCTGCGGTCTCACGCTGCTGTCGACTCAATTCGGAAGCAAATCGAAGGCCATACTACTGCCCGTGACAAAGTATCCACTTCGGTCGATCTCCCGCTGAGCCACGAATGCAAGCGCGTTCTGGCGTACGGCGCGGAAGAGGCCGAGCGGCTGAATCACAAGCACATCGGGACCGAGCACCTGCTGCTCGGGCTGCTGCGCGAAGAGAAGTGCTTTGCCGCTGAGATCCTGCACGAGCGCGGGTTGCGGCTGTCTTCGATTCGGGAAGAGCTGCAACGTACGCAATCAGAGAAGATTTCGGCCAACCGGCCGAAGGAAAGCTCGCTACTGGCGGAGTTTTCGCGCGATCTGACGCAGGCTGCGATGGATTCGTCGCTCGATCCGCTGATCGGCCGGGATGGCGAAGTGGAACGGGTGATCCAGATTCTCTGCCGCCGCACGAAGAACAATCCGGTGCTGATCGGCGAACCGGGTGTTGGCAAGACCGCAATTGTGGAAGGCCTCGCGCAGAAAATAGCCGATGGCGACGTTCCTTCGTTCCTCGCGGACAAGCGAATCCTCGCGCTCGATCTTTCTCTGATCGTGGCCGGGACGAAGTACCGCGGCCAGTTCGAAGAGCGTCTGAAGACCATCATGAAGGAACTGATGGAGAACCAGAATGCCATCATCTTCATCGATGAGCTGCACACGCTGGTGGGCGCGGGTTCGGCGGAAGGTTCGCTCGACGCCGCGAATATTCTGAAACCGGCGCTTTCGCGCGGCGAAATTCAGTGCATCGGCGCCACGACGCCGGGCGAATTCCGGAAGTCGATTGAGAAGGACCGGTCACTCGAGCGGCGTTTCCAGGCCGTGAAGGTGCCGCCGCCGACGGAAGGCGACGCGGTGAAGATCATGTTCGGGATCAAGGACCGCTACGAGAAATTCCACGCGGTCAGCTATACGGACGAAGCGATCGAATCGTCGGTCTCGGCTTCGAACCGCTACAT
>CAZPZE010000301.1:0-4267 GCA_964590625.1 uncultured Solibacteraceae bacterium | reverse complement strand
AACGGCGATCAGGACGCGCAGCGGCAGGCGGCGGACATCATGGCGCGCAATATGGCGCTCGAAGGGCTGACGCTTTCGCGCGTGACGGGGCTGCACATCGGGCATGCATATACGCCGGCGGCGAAGGTGCAGCTCGACCAGATGATGGACGCAATCGCGGAGAAGGGCCGCGATGAGTGGCCGCGCGAGATTCGTTTCACGACGTGGACCCTGAAATACAACCGGATGCGGTGGGTCGTGGTGGATGGGCTGGAGAAGGAGTGGGATCGGGCGCGGGTGAATGCGCTCGTGGCGAATGATCACACGGTGCAGGCGACGACTACGAATGTGTCGGCCGTGAGTTTTGAGATGGGCGTGGCGTCTGACCTGCTGAATCGTGCGGCGAAGATTTCGATCGTGATCGATGGGCAGACAGTGGCCGGTCCGTCGCCCATGACAGACGGCTCGTGGACCGCGCATCTGCGGAAGACTGCCGGCAAATGGGCGCTCGGTGAGGATGATCCGAACGTGCTGCGGAAACGCCACGATCTGCAGGGGCCGATCGACGATGCGTTCATGGACAGCTTCCTGATGGTCACGCCGACCGGAACGCCGATGAACGGAAAGATCGGCGAGTGGGCGAAATCGGAAGAGCAGCACGCGATTCATCTGTGGCGGACGCAGATGCGCGGCGATGCGCCGGTGAAGAACGATACCGACGTGACGGATGCGGATATCGCGGCGAACAATCTGGTGCTGTGGGGCGATCCGCAGAGCAACAATGTGCTGGCTCGGATTATCGACAAGCTGCCGATTCAGTGGTCAGCGGATTCTGTGAGCCTCGGCACGCGCAAGTTTCCAGCCGCTACGAATGCGCTGGTGATGATCTACCCGAATCCGCTGAACCCGAAGAAATACGTGGTGATCAACAGCGGTATCACGTTCCGCGAATATGCGATGTCGACGAATTCGTTCCAGGTGGCGTATCTGCCGGATTACGCAGTGGTGGATCTGACAACGCTACCCGGGCCGCGCTGGCCGGGGAAGATCGCGGCGGCGGGATTTTTCGGCGAGAACTGGCAACTGCAGGCGAATGACGGACGGTAATCAATGGTTACTGTACAGCGAAGTGTGCTGACGCAGCCAATTCTCCAGGTCACCAAATCGGAAATTTCCGGTCTCATAGAGGTTGAGAAGAAAAGCGTAGGCGTCGGCGTCAGCAAAACTCAGCCGATATCCGTTAATTCGCAGGAAGGCCGCTGTCACCGTGACAGCAACTCGCTTGTTGCCATCGATAAACGGATGATTCTGCGAAAGACTTTCCCATAGCGCCGCTGCCTCCTGTATCAGATCCCTGTAATACCCCGTCTGGGGCCTGGCGAGTGCTGATTCGAGTGCGCCCAGATCGCGAACGCCCAATGATCCCCCAAATCGCCCGATCAATCGGGCATGAGTAGCGAGCACGATCTCGACCGTCGGATATAAGATCACCGCGCCAGATTGTGGAGGAGTTCGGGATGTTCACCGATAAACTCGTCCACGGCAGAGAGGAATCTTAAAGTCTCCGCGGAATTTTTCGCTTTGAGGAAATCGACAAATTCGCGGACCAGCGCCTGTTGATCAGGCGTCAGCGAAGCGATCATTTCGGGAAGGCTTGCGGGCGTCATCGAGGTTCCTGAACTCAGGATAACGCGGATTCTACAACAAACGCGACCGCCGTTAGTGCGCCGCGGGCGCCTTGCCGGTCGGCGTGAACTTCTTCACCAGAAACAGCAGCGGAACTGCGGCGAGCGTTACCCAGCCGATCACGCGGAAGCAGTCCATGAACGACAGCAGGCTCACCTGATGCTGGAGCTGGTGGTACAGGTACGCCGGGGCAGCGAGATCGGCGTCGGGGCCGGTGAATCCTTTCTGGATGAGATAGTCCTTCAGGGCGGCGATATGTCCCGGCAACTGCCGCGCGGCCGCGTCGCCGGTTGAGCCGGTCACGGACTGGTGATACTGGAAACGCCTCTCGCTGGCCGTGATGATATAGGCGACGCCCATGCTGCCGCCCCAGTTGCGGAACAGATTCGTGAGGCTCGATGCCCGATTATTCTGGTCCGGCCGCAGTTCCGAATACGCCACCATACTGGCAGGCACGAAGAAGAACGCGTAGCCAAGGCCCTGCAAACAGCGTGCGAGCAGATAGTGCTGGTAGTCGGTAGCGAGATTGAAGGATGCGTAGTACCACATGGCGAAGGTTCCGATCACGAGGCTGAGGATCAGCAGCGCGCGCGGTGTTGCGATCTGCCGCTGGATCATCTGCGCGCCGACTGGCGCGAGGAATGTGATCATCAGCGCGCCGGGGCCGAGCACCAGACCCGCATCGATCGCGCGATAGCCGTAGAGCTGCTGCAGCATTTGCGGGATCAGCGTCGTGCTGCCAAAAAGCCCGAACCCGAACACCAGGAACATCACGCTGGCGATGGCAAAATTGCGGCTCTTCAGCAGCCGGAAATCGATGACCGGGTCTTCCGCGCGCAATTCCCACAAAACCGTCGCGATCCAGCCGAGAACGCCGAGGGCGAGAGTCCAGCGGATCATGGTGCTGCCGAACCAGTCTTCGATCTGGCCGCGATCCAGAGTGATTTCGAGTGTGGCGGAAGCGATCGCGATCAGCGTGATCCCGATGCCGTCGATGCTCAGCTTGCCATTCTTACGCGCCGACGCACGCTCCTCTGCAAATGCCGGCGGGTCGTGCACAACGCGGCTGGTGAGAAGCATCGCCAGAATGCCGATCGGGATGTTGATGAAGAAGATCCAGCGCCAGTTGTAATTGTCAGTAATCCAGCCGCCGAGCACCGGTCCGATGGCGGGCGCGGTCACGATCACGATCGTATAAACCGCGAATGCCGACGCGCGTTTCGCGGCCGGGAATGTATCGACGAGGATCGCCTGCGCCACCGGCGCAAGCCCGCCGCCTGCGATTCCCTGCAACACGCGGCTCGACAGCATGAAGCCAAGCGTCGGCGCCAGGCCGCAGAAGAATGACGTCAGCGTGAACAGCGCGACGCAGCCGAGGTAGTAATTCTTGCGCCCGAATACGCGGCTGAGCCACGCGCTCATGGGCAGCACCACGGCGTTCGCGACGAGATACGTAGTCAGTATCCATGTCACTTCGTCATAGCTGCGGCCCAGACCACCGCCGATATACGGCAGCGAAACGTTCGCGATCGAAGTATCCAGCAATTCCATGAAGGTCGCCAGCGTGACCGTGAACGCGATAAACCACGGATTCACTGCCGGCTTCACTTCTGTTTGTTTAGACATAACGTGCCCCTCTCAGCGCACAGTCACGGTGGGTTCGACCGACATGCCCGGCCGCAGCGCATGCTGCGGGTCCTGATCCTTATTCAGGCGGATGCGCACCGGGAAACGCTGCACCACCTTCACGTAGTTACCCGTCGAGTTTTCGGGCGGAAAGAGACTGAACAGCGGGCCCGCCGCGCCCGGCATGCTCTCGATGTAGCCCCGATAGTCGCGATCGAACGTATCGACGTGAATCGAGACCGGCTGCCCCGGATGCATGCGCTTCATCTGTGTCTCTTTGAAATTCGCGGTGATCCAGATGTCATCCACCGGAACGATCACCATCAGTCCCTGCCCCGGCTGCACGCGATTGCCGATCTCAACCGTCTTCCGGCCGATGATGCCGCTTGCCGGCGCGTAGATCTTCGTGTAGCTCAGGTTGAGCTTGATGGCATTGATATCGGCCTGCGCCTGTTCCACCTGGCCGGAAGCCGCCTGTGACTTCGTCTGCGCACTCGTCACCTGCTCAGGCGCGGAATTCGCGGCGTCAATCAGCGCCTGGCGCTGGACGACAACATTCTTCGCCTGTTCGATTTTCTGCTGCGTGGAGAGAATTGTGGCGCGGTCGGTTTCGACAGACTGCGCGGCGGTCGCGGCGTCCGTAGCGCGGGCGTCGTAGTCGGAGCGCGAGATTTCCTGTTTCTGCACGAGCGCCTGATAGCGCTGGCGGTCGCGTTCGGCGCGGTCGTAGATCGCCTGATCACGCTCCAGAGCATGCTGCGCCGCGATCAGATTGGCCTGTTCCGTTTCGACGCTCGCTTCCGCCTCCGCCTTGGCGGCCTGAGCGGCGCGCAACTGGCCAAAGGCGTTCGCGTTGGCAATCGGAATCGCTGTTTGCGCGGCGCGCTGATCGGCGCTGCGCGCGTCGAGAGTCGCCTTCGCGCTCGCGAGTTCCGCCTCATAGTCGCGCGGATCGAGTTCGAGCAGCAGCGTTCCG
>CAZPZE010000300.1:0-12201 GCA_964590625.1 uncultured Solibacteraceae bacterium | reverse complement strand
TTCGTCAGCGCGATGCAGGCGTTCACCGCGCGCGCGAAGGAACTCGGGCTCCCCGATACAAGCCGCTTCTACTGGTATCACACAATCGACCTGGGCGATGGCCTCATCACGCCCGGCATGTACGACTATCGCCACACCATTGGCGAATTCGGATTTCCCCAGGACATGCGCGGCATGACGGTGCTCGATGCGGGCTCCGCCACCGGCTTCTTTGCATTCGAATTCGAGCGCCGCGGCGCGCGCGTGGTTTCGGTCGAACTGCCCTCCCTGCGCGATCTCGATCGTTTCCCCGGCCAGAGCGTCGAAGGTTCGCTCGCCAAAATCGAGCGCATGATTTTCCCCGGCGGCGAGCTGCAGTCGATGCGCCGCGGCGATTCCGAACGCGAACTCTACCGCTGCCTGCTCGAAGGTCCGTTCGAATTCTGCAAAGCGCGGCTGGGCTCGAAAGTCGAGCGCTGCTACACGCCGCTCTACGATCTCACGCTCGAAAAGACCGGCGTCCCCGAAGGCTTCGACCTGGTTTTCGTCGGAGATGTGCTGGTCCACACGCTCTACCCTCTGAAAGCCCTGGCCGCGCTCGCCTCCGTCTGCCGCGGCACACTGATCCTCTCCCAGCATCTGCCCGAAGGCCCGCAGGAACCGCCCGCCATGCGCTACATCGGCGGCGCCAATCCCGATGAGGACGAAGTCTCCTGGTTCCTCCCCAATCGTTCCTGCCTGCTCGAAATGATGTCGAAGCTGCGTTTTCGCGAAGTCGCCCAGACCGGCGTCCATCGCGGCTTCGTCCAGCCCGGCAATCATCCGTTCGAACGCGCTATTCTGCGTGGCAGGAAATAATCATGCCGGCCGTTGAAGTCGCCGGGATCTCGAAGTATTATCCGCTCGGCAATTCGCAGTGGGAGCGCGTGCGCCGCATCTTCTCGCCTGGCTCGCATACGCGCCAGGAAATCTGCGCACTGCGCGATGTCAGCTTCACGGTCGCGGAAGGCGAAGCTTTCGGAATCATCGGCTCGAACGGCTCCGGCAAGAGCACCCTGCTGCAGATCGTCGCCGGCATCCTGCGCCCTTCCGCCGGATCGGTCACCATCAACGGCCGCTGCTCCACGCTCCTCGAACTCGGCTCCGGCTTCGCACCCGAATTCACAGGACGCCAGAACGTTTACCTCAACGCCACCATCCTCGGCCTCTCGCAGGAAGAGATCGACACGAAATTCGAATCGATCGAACGCTTCGCCGATATCGGCAATTTCATCGACCAGCCCATCCGCACCTACTCCACCGGCATGGTGCTGCGCCTCGCCTTCGCAGTCATCGCGCACTCCGATCCACGCATCCTGATCGTCGATGAAGCCCTCGCCGTCGGCGACATCGTTTTCCGCCAGCGCTGCATGCGCCGCATTCATGATCTGCGCGCGCAGGGCGTCACGATTCTCTTCGTTTCGCACGATACGGGCGACGTGAAAGCCCTCTGCGAGCGCTGCCTCTGGCTCGATCGCGGCGTGGTTCGCGGACTCGGCGAAGCGGACGACATCGTCGCGCACTACCTCGCCGCCACTCTCGCGCGTGACCGCACGCCCGAAATTGCCGAGACCGCGCCCACACCGGAACCGGGACCAGCTGCCGCCGCGCATCGCTTCGGCAACGGCGCCGCCACCATCACCGGCGTCTCGCTCCCGCCCGCGCCCACGAAGCGCGAAGCTCTGCTTCGACTCCGCATCCAGGGCGTCCGCGCGGTCGCCGCGCCCATCGCCGGCTTCCTCGTCCGCAATCAGAAAGGCGAAAGCATTTTCGGCACTAACTCCGCGCGCGAAAATCACCCGCTCACTGCTCTTCGCGCGGGCGGCGAACGCACGGTGGATTTCCGCATCACCATGCCGCGCCTCGCGCCTGGCCGTTACTCCATTTCCGTCGCCATCAGTGACGGCAGCATTGGCGAATTCGAAGTGTGCGATTACATCGAAGACGCGATCTCGTTCGACGCCTCCCAGTTCGATCCGTTAGCTGAAGTTCGTCCCGTCACCGGATACATCGAATTACCCTGCGGCTCCGTCTCGATCCACCGGCATTAATTGAATTCGCAGTAATTTCGCTCCAAATATTTTCTGCAGCCGCTAACGCTGACCGCACGTTTCCGTCTGTGAGACTTGCGCGTCAGGAAATCGCGCCACAAATCCTGTAACGAATCGTCGCGTCCCCGGTTCTGCAGACTGAGCTCGAAACTCCCATGCGCATTCTTTCTTTATGGATCTTCGCCGTTGCCGCTGTATTTGCGCAGCAGACGGCGAGTCTTCGCGGCATCCTCACTGATTCCTCCGGCGCAGTCATTCCCGCGGCCACGGTATCCCTTAACGGAAACGGCGCAAAAAAGAGCGTACAAACGCAGGCAGATGGCACATATCTATTCCCCGGACTCACGGCCGGCGATTACAAACTTTCTGTGAACTACCCCGGCTTCGTTGCGTATGAACATGCAGTTACAATCCAGCCCGGAATTGCATCGCAGAATCCGATCCAGCTCATTCCCGGCGGCGGAAAGCAGGAGGTCAACGTCACCAGTGAAGTCGACGCCGCGGTCAGCGTCGATCCCGACGAAAACAAATCGGCTGTCGTTCTCAAAGACAACGATCTCAACGCGCTGCCCGATGATCCCGACGATCTCAGCGATATGCTCACCGCTCTCGCCGGACCTTCCGCGGGCAACGGCGATGCGCCAGCGATGCTCGTCGACGGATTCAGCGGCGGCACGCTGCCTCCCAAAAACACGATCAAGGAAATTCGCCTCAATCAGAATCCATTCACCGCGGAATCGGAGTACCTCGGATTCGGACGCGTCGAAATCATCACAAAGCCCGGCACGGACACGCTCCACGGCACGTTCCAGCTCACCGACAGCGATGCCTTCTTCAATTCGCGCAATCCGTACGCCGCCAATAAGGCGGATTACGTGAACCGCGCATTCACGGAATCTCTCGGCGGATCGATCGCAAAGAAGCTTTCCTGGTCGCTCAGCGCCAATCAGAACAAGGTCGATACGGACGCCATCATCCACGCCGTCACGCTCGACACCGCCACGCTTCTTTCTTCACCGGAAGATCTCTCGGTCCTCACGCCGCGCGACAACTATTCCGGAACCGGCCGCGTCGATTATCAGATTTCCACCAACCACACCGCAACCGCGCGCTACACTTACAGCCGCAACAATCGCGATAACAGCGGCATCGGCGGCTACTCGCTGCTGAGCCAGGCCTACAGCGGAGAAGGCGATTCGCAGGAACTCCAGCTTTCCGAAACGGCCGTGATCAGCCCGGCGCTCGCCACCGAAACGCGCCTTCTCTACTCCGTCTCCGATAACTATCAGTACGGCGACACCACGGTTCCCTCCATCAACGTCTCCGGCTCCTTCATCGGCGGCGGAAATCAGGTGGGTCACGCGTACAACAAATATCGCCGCTCAGATCTGCAGAACATCTCCACGTACGTTCACGGCGTTCATACCGTGCGCTTCGGCGTGCGCTGGATTCGCGCCTCCCTGGATGACAACTCACCCTCCAATTTCGGCGGCACTTTCACTTTCTTCGGCGTGGGCAACGCTCCGGGGCTCGATTCCAACAACCAGCCGATCCCCAACACCAGCATCTCCATCAGTTCGCTCGAACAATATCGCCGCACGCTGCTCTTCCAGAGCCTCGGTTATCCCATGTCCACCATCCGGTCGCTCGGCGGCGGCGCGTCACTCTTCTCGATCGCCGGCGGCAGGTCGTTCCAGAGCATTTCGCAGGATCAGTTCGAAGCCTTCGCGCAGGATGACTGGCGCATCCGCCCCAACGTCACGCTGAGTATCGGATTCCGCCACGAACAGCAGTCGGACGTCCACGTTTACCCCGTACCGATCGCGCCGCGTCTCAGCCTCGCGTGGTCGCCGGGTTCGACGGCGTCGAAGCCCGGCAAGACCGTGATCCGCCTCGGAACCGGCATTTTCTACGACCGCTTCGGCACCTACATCCCGCTGCAGGCCGCGCGCTTCAACGGCTACAACCAGCAGCAGTACCTCGTCACCGACCCCGGTTTCTTCGGAACCGTTCCTTCGCTCACCACGCTCGCCGCGCAGCAGCAGCCGCCAGTCACCTGGCGCATCAGCAAAGACATGCGGCCCGATATCGACACCGTCAGCGCCGCCACACTTGAGCGCCAGCTCCCGAAGAAATCCACGCTCAGCGTGACTTACCTCTACATCCACGGCGATCACTTCCCGATCATCGTCAACGTGAACACACCGCTGCCCGGCACCTACGAGCCCGCCGACCCCACAGGCGGCGTCCGCCCCTACGGAAACGCGGCCGGCAACATCTTCGAATACCAGTCGAACGGCATCTACCGCCAGAAACTCACGATGGTGAAGTGGGACAGCAAAGTCAGCAAAAATATTTCATTCACTCTGAATTACACCCTGCAGTTTTCGAATCACGATGGGAACTGGCTCGCCACGCCGTCCAATCCCTACAACTTCATGGCGGATTTCGGCCGCGCCGGCTATGACCGCCGCCATCAGTTGAATCTCGTCGGCAACTTCAATCTGCCGTTCCACTTTCAGTTCAGCCCGATGTTCGTCGCCAGCTCCGGCGCGCCTTACGATCTCACCATCGGCCACGATCTCAACGGTGATTCCTTCGGCAGTGATCGCCCCACTTTCGCAACAGACCTCTCGCGTCCCAGCGTAGTCTTCACTCAATTTGGCGCCTTCGATACCGATCCCATTCCAGGCCAGACCCTCGTGCCCCACAACTACCTGCTGGGTACGGGCATGTGGAACCTGAATGGAAGGTTCGGCCGAACATTCGTGCTCGGCCGCCATAAGGCTGCTGCCGCCGGGGCGGCCTCGACCCCCGCCGCCGGCGGCACTGCCGCTGGTTCCGGCAGCAGCACTTCGGAAGGCCGCTACAAACTCAACCTGAACATCGAAGTGAACAACGTCTTCAACCATCTGAGCCCCGGCGGATTCGTCGGCAATCTCTCCTCGCCGCTGTTCGGCCAGTCCACCAGCCCGCTGCTGTTCCGCGAAACTTCGAATCTGCGCCGTGTTCAGTTCGGCACTACTTTTTCGTTCTGACTGGCTCCACGAGCCCGCCTCGAATCCGGCAAAGCCATAATGGATGTATTGGTAGTGGACAGCGCCGAAAAAGCGTCCGCAAACTGACATCCTGATGCCCAAAGCCGTCTGCCTTCTCAGCGGCGGACTCGACTCCGCCACCTGCCTCGCCCTCGCCCGCCGCGATGGTTTCGAGTGCTGCGCCCTGTCGTTCGATTACGGCCAGCGCCACCAGATCGAGCTCGACGCCGCCCGGCGCCTCGCCAAAGCAATGGGCGCAGCCGATCATCGCGTGGCGAAAATCGATCTCCGCATCTTCGGCCATTCCGCGCTCACTGACAATATCGCCGTCCCCAAAGGCCGCGACGAGCACTCGATGAGCAAAGGCATTCCCGTCACCTACGTCCCCGCGCGCAACACGATCTTCCTCTCCTTCGCGCTCGCCTGGGCCGAAGTGCTCGAAAGCAGCGACATCTTCATCGGCGTCAACGCGCTCGATTATTCGGGCTACCCCGATTGCCGCCCCGAATTCATCGAAGCCTTCGAACGCATGAGCAACCTCGCGACGAAAACCGGCGTGGAGGGTACAACTCACATGAAGATCCACACGCCGCTCATCCGCCTGTCGAAAGCCGAAATCGTCAAGCTGGGCCACGAGCTCGGCGTGCCCTTCGGCATCACCCACAGCTGCTACGATCCCGACGCCTCCGGACGCCCCTGCGGCGCCTGCGATTCCTGCCTGCTGCGCGCCAAAGGTTTCCGCGAAGCCGGCATTATCGACATGGCTGTTTCCGCCTGATGCGCATCTCCGAAATCTTCTACTCGGTCCAGGGCGAAGGCGTTCTCGCCGGCGTGCCGTCAGTGTTCGTCCGCACCAGCGGCTGTAATCTCCGCTGTTCCTGGTGCGACACGCCGTACACCTCATGGAAACCCGAGGGCGAGGAAATGCCGGTTGACGCCATCGTCGAACGCGCCACAGCATTCCCCGCGGCTCGTCACGTCGTCATCACGGGCGGAGAGCCGATGATCGCCCACAGCGTCGTCGACCTTTCCGAAAAATTCCGCGCCCTCGGCATGCACATCACTTTCGAAACCGCGGGCACAGTATTCGCACCCGTCGCCTGCGACCTGATGAGCATCAGCCCCAAGCTCGCGAACTCCACTCCGGAAGGCGTCTTCCACGACCGCCACGAACAACTCCGCATCCAGCCCGACGTGCTCCGCAGACTCACCCAAACGTACGACTACCAGCTCAAATTCGTAGTCGCGAATGAATCCGATCTCATCGAGCTGCAGTCAATCGCTGACATGGTGAACGCCCCAGCCGGGAAAATCATCCTGATGCCCGAAGGCGCCACCGCCGAGGTTCTCAGCGAACGGGGCGTCTGGATCGCCGAACTCTGCAAGCAGCACGGCTATCGCTTCGGCCCCCGCCTCCACGTCTATCTCTGGGGCAGCAAACGAGGCGTTTAGTACCCCGCCCGCTTGTCCGTCACATTCTTCAGCGGCTCGCCCTTCCGCCACCGCCCGAACTCATCCAGAAACAACTGCACCGCATCATTCAGCCAGTCCTTCGTGTGATCCGCCGTGTGATACGAAAGCAGCACATTTTCCATATCCCACAGCGGACTCTCCTTCGGCAGCGGTTCCACTTCAAACACATCGAGCGCCGCCCCGCGGATCTTCTTCGCCCTGAGCGCTTCCACAATCGCCGCCTCGTCGATCACCGGCCCGCGCCCCACATTCATCACGATCGCGTCCCGCTTCATCACCTCGAACTCCGCCGTGCTCAGCATGTGCTTCGTCTCCGGCGTCAGAGGCGCCGCCGACACCACGTAATCGCACAGGGGCAGCATCTTATGCAGATCCGCATTCGGGAACACCTGGTCGACATCCCCGTCGCCCTCGCGCGGCGCCGTGTTCCGCCTCAGCGCCAGCACCTTCATCCCGAACGCCTTCGCCCGCCGCGCAATCGCCCGCCCGATATCCCCATGCCCCACAATCCCCATCGTCTGCGTGCTGAGTTCCAGCACGTCGAAGGTGTCCCATCGCCGCTCCGCCTTCGACCGCAGCATGCGCGGCAGATCCTTCGCGAAGTAAAGCGCGGCGCAGATCACGTATTCGCCAAGCGACTGGCTGAACGATCCCCGCCCGTTCGTCAGCGGAATCGGGCTGTTAATCAGCTCCGGGCACAAAATCGCATCCAGCCCGGCATAGCGCCCATGGATCCACTCCAGCTTCGGCGCGCCCGCCATCACTTTCTTCAGCTCTTCGCGATTTCCAGCCCACTGGAAAAGCACCCGCGCATCCGCCAGCGCCGGACCCAGATCGTCCGCCCTGTCGGCCCGCACGATCTTCACCTCCGGCCCCAACTCACTCAAACGATTCAGGACAGGTTCCTTTGACCCGCCCAGCACGACAACGGTAATCTGATCCATCAGCAAAAACTTATCACGCGCAATTCCGTGAACTCCTGTCGCGCCTCTGGCGTATACTCCCGAGAGAGGTGCCCCATGCAGTCTGCCCGCAGCCGCCGGGGCGGCATCATTTCCACCCTGCTTTTCATCTGCCTGATCGCCGCCCTCGCGGCCGTAGTCAGCGGCATTGTCGTCACGAAGAACATCCGGGTCCGCACCGATACCGGCGTCAGCGGCCATGACGTGTCGATCGAAACACCCGGCGGCCGCCTCGATATCCGGACGCACGAAACCATCAATCCCGCGCTCGCCGGCATCCCCATCTATCCCGGCGCCACGCGAATTTCCGACTCCGGCGGCGGCGCTAACATCGAATGGACCTCACAGGATGGCCATGACGACAACAGCCTCTACCTCATGGCCGGCGAATTCCGCACCTCCGACTCCACCCGCGACGTTCTCGACTTCTACCGAAAGCAACTCCCCAACCTCATCATCCTCTCGGAAAAAGGCCACAATACCGACCTTGAATACCGCGGCGGCGGCATGCGGCGCATCATCTCCATCCACGAGAAGGATGACGGCACGCGCATCGGGGTTGCCACCGTCGGAGGACGTGAGTCAAACTGAAGTTGTACCCCTTCTGGGGTACGGCCCAATGCCCGATACGCCCGAAAGATGTACCTGCGGTACGTTCCTCGTGGAGAACGCGGTCTTCTGCCACCGCTGCGGACGCCCCGTGCACCCCAGCGCGATTCCCCAGCAGGAAGCGCCGCCGCCCGTCGCCCCCCCAATAACGCCCGCAGCCAACGCCCCGCTGCCGCCGCTCCCCATTGGTTTCGGAAATCCGATCGCCGTGCGCGTGGCGTTCCTCATGTCGCTCGGCATCATGATGACGTCCTTCATGCCGCTGGTGAATTTCTTCATCCTCGGCTGGTGCCTGCTCGGCGGATGGGGCGGCGTGCGGCTCTACCGGCGCCTCACCGGACTGCGGCTCTCCGTCGCCGCCGGCGCACGCCTCGGATTCCTGACCGGCGTCCTGGCCTTCGTCAGCCTCACGGTCGTGATCGCCCTCGCCATGATTTCCTCCGGCAAGGAGATCCTCGATCAGATCACCACCCAGATGGTCAAGCAGAACCCCAGCCTGTCCGATGCCGTCAACAATCCCGGCATGCTCGGCGCCACCCTCATCATGGCGCTGTTTCTGATGTTCATCATGGTGGTCGGCATCTGCGCCGCGGGCGGCGCGCTGGGAGCGAAATTCTCGCCTCCCGCCGAACCCCGCGCCTGATCGCCTACTTGTACTCGAATCCCGCGACTTCGCCGTAAACGCCCGCGACCTTCGACGGCTTGTAATGAATCGCCACCGCGCGCGCCTTCTGCGGGCCGCACGAGAACTGCATCTCCCCGCCCCGCACTTCCACCGAGTTCGGATCCGCAATCAGCATCGTGCGCAGCGCACCGCCGGCTTCTTTCACCACAAGCCGCAGTTGCCCATTGCCGCAATCCACGCGCGTCAGCGTGCCATTCAGAACAGGCAGATTAGCGTCGCCCCACCAGTCCATCACCGGCGCGCTGTCGTCTTTCGCCTTGTTCTGCGCATTCGCCCGCGCTTCCGCCTGCGCGATCTCCTGCCGCGCCTGCGCCTTCAGGCGATTGATCTCCGCCTCTTTCGCCGCGGCTTCCTTCGCACGCTCCGCCGCCTCGTCATCCAGCCGCTGCTGCTCGATGCGCCCCCGCGCCTGCAGATACTGGTCGCGCTTCGCCGTATCCGTCGTCGCAACCGACGCCGCCATCCACGCCCGCCCCGCCTCCGCCCAGTGCTTCTGGCCCTCGTTCAGCCGCGCATAACTGACCCACCAGTCGTCGCGATGCGGTTCGAGCTGGAGTGCGATCTTCCATTCCGCCAGCCGCTGCGTCGGATCGTCGTACTTATCCCCCAGTTCCCAGTGCGCCGGCGCATATTTCGGATCCACCTCGAGCGCCTTCTTCAGCACTTCGATCGCGACATCGTAATGCGTCAGCGACCGCGCGTACGTCGTCAGTGCCACCACGTTCCGCGATCCATCGTTGTAGGCATCGCCGAAATATTGCGCGGCCTTCGCCTCATCGCCCGCCTTGAGCGCGAGGAACCCCAGCCCTTCGTTCGCCTCGGCCATGTGCTTGTTGGCCTTCAGCAATTCCGTGTACATCGCCGCCGCGCCCGGTCCCAGCAAATCCGCGCGCACCAGTTCGCCTTCATCGGAAGTCATCACGCCGGTCGCGAAATCACGATCCGGACTCAGCGGACGATTCGGCGCCTGCACCGCCTGGAAATTCCCCGCCGCGAAATACCGGTCCACGTCCGCATTGACCTTCGCCGGATCTTCCCCCAAACTCCGGATCGCGCCGTTCGAATCCATCCCCATCGCGACGTTATGCAGATAAATGTGCGCGCGTCCGGACATATCCGGCTGCGTGATAAGGTAATGCAGCATCGCCCAGTCGCGTGTACGTTCCGCCACCGGCGGCGGCGCGCCCCACGTAACATGGACCGCGTTCGATTCCACCGTACTGAAGAACGTTTCGAGCGCCTTCTCGGTAGCCGGCGGAATCCCCGCGAAGTTCTCCTGCAGAAGCCGTTTCGTCAGGTCCTTCACCATTTCTGTCGGCAGCTGGCCGCTCGCCACCGAGCACGCCATGAGATGGTCCCTGCCCATGTGGATCCCGCCGCATCCCGCGGCCGCCATGTCTTTCGCGTCGTGAAATACCAGAATGCGCAGCGGAGGATTCAGCCGTAAATCCTGCTGTCCCATCGCCGACCCCAGTGCGTAGCGGAATTGTTCGAATTGGCTGAGCGCCTGAAGAGCCGAATTGCGGCCGTTATCGCTGATGGCCTCAAACGGCCCCAGCCGGGCGCGGTACCACCCGGAATTTCCGATCAGGGGAGCCGCCTGAACGTCTCCTGTGCCCCAAAAGACGCCGGCGGTGTAAAGAAAAGCGAAGAGTGAGGCGGAACGAACCAGCTTCCGGCCTTTCATTGCTAAAGTATATTACGGATCGCGAAAATGCTCCGCCAACTGATCCGGGCAGCGCGCCGGCGCCTGCTCTGGAACGAAGCCCTCAAACAGTTCGCCCTCTCGGCCGTGCTCGCGATCGCCGGAGTGGCGCTGCTGCTAACCCTCGGCACCCGCTACATCGAATGGTGGGTGGTCGCGCTGTTCGCCATCGCCGTCACCGTCTGGGCCGTTACCCGCCTCCGGAAGCGCCTGCCGTCGGAATACGCCGCCGCAGTCTGGCTCGACGAAAAATCCGGCCTCCACGACGCGCTTTCGACCGCGCACTATTTTTCCACCAACGGCGCGCCCAACCACCAATCCGAAGCCATTCTCGCCGCCCAGCGCGGCCAGGCGGAATCGATGGCGGGCAGCGTCGATGTCTCGATCGTCGTCCCCTTGCGCTTCCCCAAAGCGCTCTATGGACTCGCCGGGCTGCTTCTCGTCTCGACGGGCCTCGTCGGCGTCCGCTATTTCTACGGCCATAACCTCGATCTCCGCGCGCCCATCACCGAAGTGATCTTCGAAGACATGGCCGCGAAGGCGCCGCCCGCCGCGAAGGCGCCCCGCCTTAATCAAAAACAGGAGGATCTCGAAGAGGCCCGCTCGCTTCTCGATAAACTCGGGCTCGGCGCCAATCTCGAACAGAAGCCCGACGAAAAACTGGACCAGGCCCTGGCCGACGCGCTCCGCGGCCCCGAAACCACGCCCGGCGATACCGAAGCCGCCAAATTCGATCCCTCGATGAACAAGGGCGATCCCATCGATCAGCCTAAAGACAATTCGAAAAACAACAGCGGCGGGCAGGCTGGCGACCGCAGCGGCCAGAAACAATCCGATCAGAACGCGAACCCACAGGGCGGCCAGAGCGGTCAGAACGGCGAGAAATCCGAAAAATCCCTGTTGTCCCGGCTCAAGGAAGCCATGAACAACATGATGAATTCGCCCAACCAGGGCGAGAAGAAAAACAACGGCGGCAACAAGGATTCGAAGTCTTCCAGCCAGTCGGATTCCAGCCAGGAAGCGGGCCAGCAGGGCGACGATCAGAATCAGGGCAAGGCGCAGGGCGAAGCCAAGGGTGCCACCCAGAAAAGCAATTCGCCCGGACAGACCAGCGGCAACAGTCCGGAGAAGCAGGAAGGTCCCGCGGCCGCCGGCTCGCAGGATGGCGAAAAGTCGATTAAACTCGCCGAACAAACGAAGGCGATGGGCAAGATCAGCGAGCTCATCGGCAAGCGCTCAGAAGAAGTGACCGGCGAATCGATGATCGAAGTGCAGTCCGGCAACCAGCACGTCCAGACCGCGTATAAAGAGCAAAGCGCGACCCACGGCGAAGGCGCCGGCGAAGTCGGACGCGATCAGATTCCGCTGTCCGTGCAGTCTTACGTGCAGGAATACTTCCAGGAAGTGCGAAAGCCGGAAGGAAAAGCCGCGGCCAGCCCCAAAGCGGCAAGCCCGAAAAAGGCAGCGCCTAAGCAGTAATCTCCCAGGGTTTGGGGGTGGTGCCCTTGTCGCGCCCCTTCACCCGGTCATACACATACTGATTCGAAACCGTGCCGAGCGCCTCGTTGTAGAGGCTGGTCAGCCCGAACGCTTCGCGCAGATCTTCCGAAAAATTCTGGACCGCCACCAGCTCGTCGGCCAGCGCCGGCTTCACTTTGCC
>CAZPZE010000299.1:0-3597 GCA_964590625.1 uncultured Solibacteraceae bacterium | reverse complement strand
TCGACAGCTCTTACAAACGCAACGAACCCGCCGAATTCCCCCTGAACGGCGTCGTCCCCTGCTGGACCGAAGGCGTCCAGCTCATCAAAGTCGGCGGCAAATCCCGCCTCGTCTGCCCCTCTGACCTCGCCTACGGCGACGCAGGCCGCCCATCCATCCCCGGCGGCGCCGCGCTGATTTTCGAAATCGAGTTGCTGGGAATCTCAGGAAAATAACGAACCAGAAACGGATTTGTAACCGAAAATACTTGCTGAGTGGCGTCTCTCCTCTACATGACACGCTTCTACATCAGCACTGTGAGCACAGCGGCATTCCTTACAATGCTCGGGTTGGCCCAGGAGACTCCCAAAGAGCCCACGGAATTCGAGGCCGTATCTGTGAAGCGTTTGGCGCAACCCAGTAATATTCACGTGGACCGCGGAGGACCAGGGACAACCGATCCTCAACGGCTCACGATGCAAAACCAGACGTTGCAAGGGCTCATCTCAAGCGCGTGGCACCTGCGACCGGAACAAATCTCGGGTCCATCCTGGCTTGACACGGAGCGATACGACGTCATCGCCAGGGTCCCGCCGGGTATTACGCGCGAGCAAATGCGATTGATGCTGCAAAATCTCCTGACAGGCAGATTCCAGCTCGTACTTCATCATGAGACGAAGGACCTCCGGGTCTACAACCTCACGGTGGGAAAGTCAGGCGCAAAACTCACTCCGTCCCCCCTGGGCACGCCCAGCAGCGGGGGCAATCGAATTGTGGACCGCCGCATCCGATGGACGCTTACCGCATACACAATGGACCAACTGGCTGGCTGGTTGTCGGGGGTTCTTCAAGCCAGCGTTCTCAATTCGACGGGTCTGACAGGAACGTACGACATGACGTTTGAATACATGCCGGATCCATCTGGCACTGATAACCCTTTTGCCGTGCCAGCAGAAACGGTTCTCGAAAGCCAGTTCGGGCTGCGAGTGCAGGCAGAAAGGCGCAGGATGGACATGCTCGTGATCGACCGAGCCAAAAAACAACCCGCAGATAACTGAGACGCGCGGCGTGCGTGACGATTACAAATGGTCGTACTCTGGAGGCTCGACGGCAGGTACCTTCGACATTAGCCGTACAAATTTCGCGTAGCTTCCAAACGACGATTCCTCTTTCACTTTCAAAGCTGCGCGCCGCTCCGTGCCCTTGCGCGAATGGCAGTCTTTGCAGCGGCAATGCCGACCGCCTTGTGTCGGACCGTGGGTTCGGTCTGGATAGTAGTCACTCAGCGGCTTCCAGGACCGGCATGTCGAGCAGACCTTTCCCTTAACTCCCGCACGGAGGACAATCGCCATACAATCTATCCTACAAATCCATTTGTGGTAAATGGAATCGCTTCGCCTTTTCCGAACCACGCGCTTCGATCCCCATCCCTTACCGCGCGATCGTAAACGCCCCCTTCGAACGAATATCGCGCGACGACGCCCCGACATCCACCGAGTATCTCCCCGGAACCACCTTCCAGTCGTGCGCGCCCTCATCCCACACCGAGAGCGACTCCTTGTTCAGCGCCATCGACACCGTTTTGCTCTCGCCCGGATTCAGTTCCACCCGGCTGAAGCCCTTGAGCTGCCGCGGTGCTTCGCCCGCCTCCGCCGGCATCCCCACATAGAGCTGCACCACCTCAGAGCCGCGCCGCTTGCCGGAATTCGTCACCTTCACGCTCACGGTCGTGTCGTAGCCGGACTTATGATCCACCGTCGCCGCGCCATACTGGAAAGTCGTATACGAAAGCCCGAATCCGAACGGGAACAGCGGCGCCTGATTCTTCGCGTCGTACCACCGGTAGCCCACCAGCACGCCTTCGGAATAGTTCGCCGTCTTGCCATCGCCCGGATACTCATCCGGTTTCGTCGCCGGTCCCTGCTGATCGCTGGCCGGGAACGTCATCGGCAGCCGGCCTGACGGATTCACGTCGCCGAACAAGACCGCCGCGATCGCTTCGCCATCGAACTGGCCGGGATACCACGCCTCGATCACTCCGCTCACTTTGTCCAGCCACGGCATCGAAACCGGACCAGCGGTATTCAGCACCACAATCGTTTTCGGATTGGCCGCGGCCACCGCGTCGATCAGATAGTCGAGATCACCCGGAATCTTCAGACCCGTGCGATCGTAGCCCTCACCCGCGCGCTCCCCCGCGAAGACGATCGCAACATCAGACTGTTTAGCCGCCTTCACCGCCGCATCGACCATATCCTGATCCGGCGTCTGCCACCCGACGTGAATCGCGCCCGTGCCCGTGCACTCCACCCGCACAGGAACCGACTGCCCCGCCGTGAGATTCACCATGCCCGTCACGGTGACCGCGCCGGATTGCTTCGGGATCTCCGCCACGACCTTGTTATTCACCAGAACGCGCGCCGTGCCCGAGGAGTTCAGGCTGATCCGGTACAGGCCCGTCGAGGGCGGCTGCAGTGATCCCTCCCACTTCGCCGACCACGGGATCCGCGGACCGCCGCGTCCGCCCCCGCGCCCTCCACGTCCGCCAGCCGCAGCGCCCGCCGGAGGCGGTGGGTTCAGCGAGGCAACGGGAGGAGCATTGAAGTCGATGTTCGCGTCGCCTTGTTTCGCCACGGGCTCGCCGGCCCAGTCGGCTCCCCGGTAATACGTGCCCTGCAGCCCCTGCCACGCAGACGCGGGAATCGCAGGCAGCGGCGCGATCCCCATCGTGCCCTTCTCGTATACCACCTTCACGCCCGAACCGGCGCGCGCCGTGATCGCATCGGACGGCACGCTGAGCTTGTTGCCGATCGGCACCACGGAGTTCGTGGCCTGAATCGAAGCCGCCGCACCGGCATCGTCACCAATCACCGCGATGGATTTCACGCCGTTGAGCGGCAGCAGATTCCCCTTGTTCTTCAGCAGTACGGTTCCCTCTTCCGCCACGCTTAGCCCGACTTTCTTGTGTTCGGGTGTGCTGACGTCAGCGTCCGGCGAGCCCTTCGGGTCGTAAACACCCAGACGGAACATCGGCACCAGATGGTGATAGACGATGAGATCGAGATCGCTTTCCTGCAGCTTGCCCGCCTGAATAGCGGCCTCCAGCGCCTGGGCAGCAATCTCATCGCTGCCCGCTTTCGCCGCGAGAGCCGCATCCGGCGCAGCTTCGGGCCGGATGAACCCGTCGAACCCCCACTTGCGCAGCAGCCCGAGCTGTTCGCCGCTCGAGCACACAGCCGGCCCGCCATTCAGGCTCGCGAAAGCGCAGAAGATTCCGCCCACGTGCGCCTTCTGCACGGCCGACTTGAACGCCGGCAGATAGATTTCGTTGAGCGCCTTCTCCGAAAGGGTTTCGTTCAGAACCTGCCGGTCGGTTTCCTGATCGTAAACGGCATAGTGCTTCAGCACGACGATCACATGCTGATCCTGCAGCGCGGCGATCTCCGGCGTGGAAAGCTCGGTCATCAGATACGGATCTTCACCGAACGATTCGGGCGCACGTCCCCAGTGCCAGGTGCGCGCGAGATTGACCGTGGGGCCGAGCACCGTGCTCAGTCCCTTGCCGTTGAACTCTTCGCCGATGGACTGCCCCAGGCGCTTCGCCAGATCGCGATCGAA
>CAZPZE010000298.1:0-11885 GCA_964590625.1 uncultured Solibacteraceae bacterium | reverse complement strand
GGAAGCCGACGCGCTCGTGACGCAGGCCCGCGACATCATGCGCCCGCGCGAGCACGGAACGGATTTCCAGAAGCAGTACCACGATGCGATTCAGGAATCGCCCGATATCGTGATTCTGCAGTGCAGGATCGAGCAGTTGCTGGGAATCTGATTTTCGGCCCGCCCTTTATAATCGAAGTATTCCCGTTCCAGAAGGAAATTTGTGACAGGCAACCAGATCCGCCAGTGTTTTCTCGACTTTTTCCAGGCGCGCGGCCATCGCATCGTGCGCAGCAGCTCGCTTGTGCCGGGCAATGATCCGACGCTGCTGTTCACTAACGCCGGCATGAACCAGTTCAAGGAAGTTTTCCAGGGGCTGGAGACGCGGGAGTACACGCGCGCCACCACGTCGCAGAAGTGCGTACGGGCGGGCGGGAAGCACAACGATCTCGAAAACGTCGGCTATACGCGGCGGCATCATACGTTCTTCGAGATGCTGGGGAATTTCTCGTTCGGCGATTACTTCAAGGCCGATGCGATCCGGTTCGCGTGGGATCTGGTCACGAAAGACTACGGCCTTCCGAAGGACAAGCTCTATATCACCGTCTTCCGCGAGGACGACGAAGCGGAAGAGCTGTGGCAGAAAGTGGCGGGCGTGCCGAAGAGCCGCATTTTCCGGCTCGATGAGAAAGACAATTTCTGGCAGATGGGCGATACCGGTCCTTGCGGGCCGTGCTCGGAGATCCATTACGATCTGGGGCCGGAAGCTGCCGAGTCCGGGCGCGAACACGAACAGTTTCCACTCGATGGCGGCGGCCGGTTCGTCGAAATCTGGAACCTGGTGTTCATGCAGTTCAATCGCGACGCGGCGGGCAACATGCCGCCGCTGCCGCGCCCATCGATCGACACCGGCATGGGCCTCGAGCGCGTGGCGGCCATCATGCAGGGCAAGCTTTCGAACTACGATACGGACCTGATTCTGCCAATCATCCACCGTGCAGGCGAACTGCTGGGCGTGGAGTACGGCTCTGCGGACCGCATCGACACTGCGCTGCGCATCAATGCCGACCACGCGCGCGCCACCGCATTTCTGGTGAATGACGGCGTGCTGCCTTCGAACGAAGGCCGCGGCTACGTGCTGCGCAAGATTATGCGGCGCGCGATGCGTCATGCGCGGCTGATCGGGCGGCAGGACCCTTATCTGCACGTGCTGACCGGATTCGTCGCGGAACACATGGCGAGCGCGTATCCGGAGATGATGGAGTCCATCCAGCGCGTGGCGCGAATCGTGAAAGACGAAGAACACCGCTACGCGACCACGTTCCTGGTTGCGGAGAAGGTTTTCCACGACGAACTCGCGGGCCTGAGCAACAAGGTGGTGCCCGGCGCAGTTTCCTTCCGTCTCTACGACACTTATGGGCTCGCGCTCGATGAGCAGGAAGACATGGCGCGCGAGCGCGGCTTCGAAATCGATCGCGAGGCGTTCGAAACCGCGATGAACGAGCAGCGCGAACGCGCGCGTGCGAGCTGGAAGGGCGCCGAAAAAGGCGCGATCGCACCGGCTTATCAGGAATTGCTGGCGCTGGGCCGCACGAAGTTCCTCGGGTATAACGAACTCGAAGCGACATCGAAGGTCACGGGCCTGCTGATCCAGCAGCAGATTGTGGATATGGTTCCAGCAGGCATCGATGCCGAGCTGGTGCTCGATCAAACGCCGTTCTATGCGGAGACCGGCGGACAGGTGGGCGATCACGGATTTCTGTTCGACGCGGAAACCGGCGAAAAAGTGGCGACGGTGCTCGATACTTATCCCGCTGTGCCAGGGCTCACGGTTCACAAAATCCATACGCTGGCGAATATCGCTCTCGATGACGAACTGCGCGCCGAAGTCTCCGTGAGCGAACGGCTCGCGACACAGCGCAACCACACCGCGACGCACCTGCTGCATGCGGCGCTGCGCACGGTGCTGGGTCCGCATGTGAAGCAGGCGGGCAGCGTGGTGGAACCGCCGCGTCTGCGTTTCGATTTCAGCCATTACGCGGCGGTGGATCCGGCGGAACTCGCCGAGATCGAACGTCTGGTCAATGAACAGATTCTGCGCAACACGGAAGTCACCACGACCGTGATGCCGCTCGATCAGGCAGTCGCGACGGGCGCGATGGCGCTGTTCGGCGAAAAATATGGCGCGGAGGTTCGCGTGGTGACGGTGCCGGATTTCAGCCGGGAACTCTGCGGCGGTACGCACGTGCGACGCACAGGCGATATCGGAAGCTGCAAGATCGTTTCCGAAAGCAGCATCTCGGCGGGCGTGCGGCGCATCGAGGCGATCACCGGCGAGGGCGCTGTCCGGCAATATCAGCAATCGAGCGATGCCCTGCACCGGCTTTCCGGCATGTTGCGCGTGGGCGAGCCCGAACTGGTGGAACAGGTGACGCGGCTGCTCGAAGAAAAGCGTGAGCAGGAACGGCAGATCCACCAGCTCAAGACGAAGATCGCGCAATCGGCCGCGAAGGATCTGGAATCACAGTCGAAAGAGAAAAACGGCGTGCGCTATCTGACGGCGAAGACAGAAGGCCTCGATCGCGCCCAGATGCGCGAACTGGCCGACGCACTGCGCAACAAGTGGAAATCCGCCGTGGTGATTCTGACGGGCGTGGATGACGGCTCCGTTTCCATCGTCGCCGCCGTCACGAAGGATCTCACGTCGAAGATTCAGGCTGGCAAGCTGGTGGGCAGCCTCGCGCAGGCGATGGGCGGCAAAGGCGGCGGCCGTCCGGATATGGCGGAAGGCGGCGGCAAGGATCCTTCGATGCTGCCGAAAGCGCTCGCCAGCATTGCTTCCGAAGTGGAAGCGAAGCTGTGACGGATTTCGACGTTGTGGTGATCGGCGCGGGCCCCACAGGGCTCGCGTGCGCGATCGAACTCACGAGACGGAACGTGCAGACCGTTGTCATCGACAAGGGCTGTCTCACGAATTCGCTCTACAACTATCCGACGCACATGACGTTCTTCACCACTCCGGAGCTGCTGGAGATCGGTGATATTCCGATGACGAGTCTGAATGAAAAACCGACTCGCACCGAAGCGCTCAAGTATTACCGGCGCGTGGCGGAACACTACAGGCTCAACATCCATCAATACGAGCTGGTGGAAGGTGTGGAAGGCGAAGACGGGGCGTTCGTCGTGAGGACCTCAATCGCGGCTTACAGCGCGAAGAAGGTCATCATCTCCACTGGCTATTACGATGTTCCGAACCTGCTGAACGTGCCGGGCGAGGACCTGCCCAAGGTTGTCCACTATTACAAAGAGCCGCATCCTTACTACGATCACGACGTGATGGTGGTGGGGGCGAAAAATTCAGCGGCGATCGCGGCCCTGGAACTTTTCTGGACGGGCGCGCGCGTGACGCTGGTGCATCGCGGACCGGAAATTCACCGGCACGTTAAGTACTGGATCAAGCCCAATATCGAAAACCGGATCAAAGCGGGCGAAGTGAAGGCGTACTTTAATTCGCGCGTGGCGGAAATTCGCGAGAGCAGCGTCGTGCTCGACACGCCGGAAGGCCGCAGGGAAGTGAAGAACGATTTCGTGCTGGCGATGATCGGCTACAGTCCGGACCTGACGTTTCTGAACGCCAACGGCATCACGCTGGATCCGGTTTCCGGCAGGCCGCGCACGAATGCCGAAACGCTCGAGAGCGAGCGGAAGGGCGTTTATCTGGCTGGAGTCATCGTGGCGGGGATGCACACGAACGAGATATTCATCGAGAACGGCCGTTTTCACGGGGCGCAGATCGCGAGTGCGATCGCGAAAGAGCTGGCAAGGTAGCGCGCCCCGCGAAACGGTCTCCGGCCGTTACTTCGCGTCGTGCTTTTCGCGATAGATCTGACGGCTGAGCTTGTTCTGCTGATGGTTGACCTGCTTCTTCTCGGCGGGGGTCAGCTTGCCGTTGTTCAGCGTGCGCTCGGAGCGAACTTCCCTGTTCAGCGCGGATTCCTTCCGCTCGATATGGGCGGTTTCACCGGCGTTGAGTGAACCCGATTTCACGCCCTGGGCGATACGGTCCTGCTGGTTCTCTTTGCGATTGGCAATGGTTCCCGCGGATGCGAGGGGCGCAACCGCGAGAATCGCGGCGAAAGCGGTGATGGCGAAAGTCCTGTTCATGATTTCCTCTCCTTCATCCGGTTAAACAAAACGCGCCGCGGGAAGTCGCGGCGCGTGGAGAAAACTTCATGTGAAGAGATTTTCAGAAAGTAGGGCTTCGCACGAAAACCGGCGTCAGGCCGACTTGCGGGTCTGGGTTTTGGCCCGCGATTTGGCCTGTTTGCGCGCTTTCGCCTGTTCTTTTTTCAGCAGTTTGGCCTGCCGTTTCGCGGCCTTGCTCTGATGCGCGGGATGCACCTTCGGCGCCTTCGATTGCGCCGCGAAAGCGGGAGTCATCGCCAGGAATCCGCCCAGCACCAGTACTGAGATCAGCTTCTTCATCGTTTCGTTCCTCGTTTCCATCAGCGCAAAGACACCCCGCGCCGCCGCGCTTTCGTCAGATCATCCGCCGGAGATGCCACCAGTTCACGCACGCGCTCCACGCCATCCAGCAGGATGGGCGCCATCACGCGATAACCCCTCGCGTTCGGATTCACGCCGTCATCGGACAGACCCGGTTTCATGAAGCCTTTGGAATCCGCCATGGCGGTGTAGTAATCCACGTACACGTAATTCTCGCGGATGCAGAAATCCCGAATCCAGGTATTGAGCTTCTGGATCGACTCGGGCGTTCGTACCTTCGCGGCCTCGCCGCTCACCGGAAGCAGCGAAGCGAAAACCGGTTCCACCGAATGGGCCTTCGCGACATCGCCCATCATCACGAGATTGTCGGCAATCGAAGACGGCGTCATCCCCTCGGCGAGATCGGTCGAGCCAGCCAGCACAAAAACCGCGAGCGGCCGCAGCGCAACCACATCCGCGAGAAAGCGCGCGAGCATCTGGTTCGTCGTCTGGCCCGCAATACCGCGATTCACGAAATCATTGCCGGCGAAGTATTCGCCGAGCTTCCAGGAGTCGACGACGGAATCACCGATGAAAACGAAGCGCGGCAGCGAGGGCGTGGGCGGCATGACCTTCGTGTTGAGAGCGCCGTAGCGTTTGAGATTGTTTGGATCGGCTTCAGCAGTTCGCAGTTCGCTCTCATTGTGCACCAGCAGCGCCTGAAAATGCCGGTCGAGCCGCTGCTGCTCGTCGCGCAGCGCGAGGAACTGCTGCGAGGCCGACGGCGGGAAAAAGTCAGGACGCGGGAAAGAGTCCGCCAGAGCGAGATAGCCGCGAAGCTCGTTGATGAGCTGCAGCGTCAGCGGCTCATCGCGCAGGGACTTGCCGAGCGCCGTCGCGGTCGTCTGCGCACTTTGGCGCAGCGCTTCACTGGCGCGCGCCAGCCCGGGCACGCTGGCCGCGGTGGAATCCATTAACTGAACAATGTGCGTCGCCGTGATCTGCACTTCCGGGGCACTCAGCAGAGCGTTCGGCGGACTTTGAGCCAGCAGACAAAGGGCGAACGGCAGCAGGGCAAACGCACGAATTGCCGCCGGAACAGGACGCATACACTTATTTTCCACTGGAAACGGCTTCTACGCCAGTAGGTTTTTCCAGTTTGAAAGTGATCGTACCGATGGTGAACTGCAGCCGAACCTGCAACTGGACGGGCAGCCGACGGTCGTCGTCGGTGATCCAGACGTGCAGATGCCCGGAGCGCCGGAAGAGCACGTTGTCGAAAAGATAGATTTCGTAAAGGATCGTGTTGACCGGGCCGAAGTTCGATTTCAGGACCTCCCGCCGCTGCGCTTCCACCTTCGCCATCACGAACTTCTTGCCGTCACTGACCGGAATCTGGGCGGTCTTGCCGGGCTCCACCTTCATGTATCGGAGGGCGATCAGGCCGCCGATCAGATCGTGGACACAGGATGGAATGGTCACTTCCTGCGTCTGGGTGGTGTTTTTCACGAGATCTTTTTCGAGGAAGCTGGCCTTGTGAGCCTCTGCGTCATAAGTGACGCGGGTTTCTTTATGACGGCTGCCTTCCCGGGCGCTGGTGATGCTGCTCTGGGCGCAGAAGCCGGGGGTCAGAACGGCGGAATATTCATCATCAACAAGATAGAGGCGGGAAACAAAGCCGGTGGACTGGATCTTGAGTTTGACATCGCCGGCATCCGGCGCCGTCCCGTTCCATTCGAGATGGGCCTTACCGGCCGTGATGAGGCGCCACTCAATCGAATAATCGAAAGTTTCGTGCGCGGGCGGGGCGGAGGGCGCCTGCGCCACCGCCGGGAACACTGCTGCGAGCAGGCACGCGGCTATGCGCGCGGCCCGATATGCCGGATTCGCCCGTCCCATCGTCCAATGTGCCAGTTTCTCACACCCCGGGCGGGGTTACGGTTCGGTTGCGGCGAACGAGTGCGAGAACCGCCAGGATCGTGACTCCGAGGCTAAGAACGCGGAGTATCCACCCTTCCGTGGTGAGACCGAAGGAGAGATCGACGTGGCAGGGGCCGCTGCAGTTGGGGTCGATGACGATCAGGCCCAGCTTGTCACCGAAAACGCGCACCGGGCGCCCGTTCGCGGTCGCCTGCCACCCCTGCATCCAGGTTTCCTGCACGGAAACGAGCTGGCCGGGGGTCATGTTGGCGTCGATCACGGCACGGGAGGGCGTCGTCCAGTCAAGGCGGGCCAGGGGGAGCGACGGATCATCGAGCGCGGCGACGTAGGCGCGGGCGGGGTCGAGATCGAGCCCGTGGATCGGCTGCCGCGTGACCAGTGCCTGGGGCGGGATCACGTGGGCCATGGAGCCGGAACGCTGGGGGACGCCGAAGATCGTATCGTCTTCGTCATGCCAGAGGACCGGCAGAAGGCCGTCGAACTTGTGCGGGTGGGCGATGGCGTGGTAGTGCTCCCGGCTGGCTGGTCCGGGCACATAGATGGTGTGGGTGCCGTAGGCTTTGAGCCAGAAAATGGAATCGTCGGCATCCTGCGAGCCGGCGATGAGGCCGCTTTGGATCGTGAAAACAGCAACGCGCTGCATCCAGTTGGGAGCGGTTGGCTCGTGCCCGGCGCTGAGCTGCGGGGTATCTGTGTAGAGGTTGAGGATATATTCGGGATCGCCGGCAATCAGGGTGCGTCCACCCGGCCGGTTACGCACAAACCAATCGACGACTTTGTATTCGACGGTCTTCGTGATGTCGATGGGCTTCACGAGCACAGCGGCGAAGCGGCGGAACAGGATCGCCTGGCGGGTGAATGCGATGACGAGGACTGCGATCAGGGCGATACGGAGAGCGGAAGGGGACCGGGTCCAGATCCATCTCACCACGCAGCCGAACAGCAGTGCCAGCGCCATTTCGATTTCGAGCTGGTATCGGCTGGACTGCGGAACGATGGTGAGGTGGCGGAACCAGAAATAGCCGAGCGGGACGGCGCACATCCAGATGGAAACCAGAATCGTGAAGCGCTCGAATGAGCCTTTCAGGCGGCGGGTCAGGAACCAGGCAAGAGCGGTCACCACAATCACGGCCGGGATCGCGATGTGCGAGCGCGTATCGGATTGGAAGAATCCTTCGGAAGACCAGGCGGTGCGACGAATCCAGAGGATGAGCGACGGCGGGAGCCAGGGGGAGATCCAAAGGTAAGAGCAAACGCCGGCGATCAGCACCGGGCGAAGGCCGCGGCCGAGGGCCAGCATGATGGATATCGCGCCGAGTACCACGCCAAATGCGCCGAACGCATTGGTCAGCGCGACCGCCGCGGCGGCAATCCCCGCCAGCACGATGTTGCCGGCGCCGCCGCGCACGATCGCGCGCCGCAGAAAAAGAAACGCGAGTGGAAGCATCGCGACCGCAACGTTGTGCGGACCTTCGCCGTAGAACACCAGATCATTGAGCCGAAGCGCGCCAAGGTGACCGCCGGAATAAACGCGCAGATCGCGCGCGAGCCATTCGGCGGGGGAAGTGAGTGAGAACGCAAGCGCGGCGCTGAAGCTGAGGGTGAGGGATTCCGACCAGTCCCAGGCCAGCCAGAACAGCGTAACCGGGCCGCAGCAGTAGAAGAACGCGAGGACGAAGTGCAGAGCGCGGGAATCCGGCCATCCGGTGATTGCGGCGGTGAGTCCACTCAGCACCGGGAGCAGCGGCTGATATGCGTACTCCGTTGCCATGCCGGCGTTGAACCACGGGAACCAGCGGTGATCGAACGGATTCTCACGGAAGAAGCGGCCGATCGAAGCGAAGATGCCTTCGTTCGACAGCAGGTTGTTGACGAAGTCCGCTGTGAACAGCTCATGGCATATCCACGCGTTCAGCGCAAACAGAAACACAGCGAGCGCAAGCGCGATCTGGGAGCGCCGCGTCACTCGGGAGGTACCTGTCCACGGAGCCAGGTCTGGGCAACTTCATCGGACGGAAATTCGGCCAGCAACTCGCGCGCGACGCGGTCGAGATTCGCATTGTCGCCGAGATCGTGATAAATGTGCATCAGCAGATAGCGGGCGTCGAGATAGGCGGGATTGTACTGGATGTCGCTCTCCAGCGCCTGAATCGCCTCGTTGTAGCGATCTTTCTGACGGAGCCAGACCGCGTAAAAATAGAGCGCCTGAGCATCCTGCGGAGCCAGTTCGAGCGAGCGGGCGAAGTGGCGCTCGGCTTCCGCATCGTTATTCAGCGCGCCATTCGCAATGCCGAGGTTGATCTCGAGAACATAGTAATCCGGCGTGTATGTTTCGGCGCGCGTGAAATAGCTCAGGGCGCGGACGTAATCGCCTTTCTCCATTTGGGTGAGACCGTAGTTCATCAGGCCGCGGCCGTTGGTGGGGCTCTTGAGCGTCACGTCGTACCAGAGCGATTCCTCGTCATACCAGACCGCGTTACGCCGGGTGGTGCCGTATCCTGCGACGGCCAGGATCAGAACCCCCAGCACGCTCGATGCGATGAGGCGCGGGCGCGAATTTTCCGGCCGCAGCAGAAGCGCGGCAGCATAGACCACGCTGAGCACCAGGCCGACGTACGGGAAGTACATGCGGTGATCGTTTTCGACTTCGGCGAGCGCGAACAGCGAGGTGGGCAGGAGCGCGAGGAAGTACCAGTAGATCCCGAACGCGATCGGCCGGAGGACCTGCCGCCGCGAGCACCAGACCGCCAGCGCGAGCAGCGCCATCACGAACAGAAAGCCGGCCCAGACGTAACCATGAAAAATGCTGGCTTCGGCAACGTGGTCAGTATCGGCCGAAAGCCAGAGCGGCAGGAAGAAGCTGCGGAAGTAGCGCAGCGTCACGAGGAACTGCGTGATCCGGTAGTCGAAGGCCGGCCACGCGCCGGGATCATAGCTCTTCGGCGTCATCGCACTCGAAAGAACGCCCATTCCGGCGGCGAGCAACAGGGCGGGCATCGAACGAGCCAGCGCGCGCAGAGGTTTCGCGTCTTCGAACAGCATGAGATACGTAAACAGAATGGCGGGGAAAACGAGCGCGGGCGGCTTGCTCAGCAACCCCAGCAGTACGGGAATCAGATAGAGCCCCTGATTGCGGCGGTGAGGCCAGCGGATATAGAGAAGCAGGCCCGCGACGACGCCGAGCGTCGAATAAATATCGCCGCGCTGGATGATGTAGTTCACGGTTTCGGCCATCACGGGGTGGACGCCGTAGAGCGCGGTCGCGAAAAGGGCGATCCAGCGATTGACGGGCGCGGGACGCGCGAAATCCAGAATGTGCCGGAACAGCGGGAACATCAGGCAAAGCTGCACGGCGAACCAGAAGAAATCCGAAGCCTGGAAGTAGCCGGGCCGCAGCCCGCGCGCGATGGCGTAATCCACTGCGAGCGACGACGTCACGAGAGGCCGCCAGCCGCGGTTCGCGGGAAGCGTGCTGAACGTGTCGGCATCGCGAAAGATCAGCGGGATATTGCGCAGATCTCGAATGTAGGGGTTCGTCGTGACCGCATGGAAATCGTCAAAGTGGAAACCGTTGTGGAAATGGTTGCCGTAGACTGCGGTGACAATCGCGATGACCACCGCGAGGGGGAAAAGCACTGACCGGTCGGGCAGACGCATGCGGATTAAAGTTCGGCGGCGCCGGAGACCGGCCGGTGGCGGAAAATCCAGGCGCGCTGCAGAAGGAAATTAAACCCGAAGAGCAGACTCTCCACCAGAATCTTCGAGCGCATGACGCCGAGCGGGGTCGCGGCGTTCAGAACGCGAATTCCCGTGTACGACAGCGCGGCGTTGAGACCGGCCAGCAGGATGTAGCGGGGGAACTGAATCTGGTGGCCGCCCGCCGACAAAAACACCGACCGGCGGACGAAATAGTAATTGAACAGAACCGAGCACGTCTTGGCCACGCACTGGGCGCCCAGAATCGTCCCGGTCGTGTGAAATACCAGATAAAAGACCAGATTATCGAGAATGGACGACGACAGCGAAATCATGCTGAAGCGAAGCAGAACGAAATGGAGACGCGTGGAAGTGCGCAACCGGTCATACGGGGCGGGCTGCTTCATGGCTTCTGCACTATTGTCCTCTGTGGGTTCGCGCGCCCGCAATCGCGGCAGTCTATTCTGGTATGGAATTTCTGAATGCCCCGGCACCTGACATTTCTGGTCATTCTGGCGTGCCTGGGTGCCGGGCTGCGTCTGGCGAATCTGCGAAATGTGAATTCACGAACGCCGGACGAGCGCGTTTACACATATCAGGCGAAAACCGTGATCGATCAGGGTCCCGCCGCGGGCATGCGATCGCTGATCGCGGAGTATAAGACCGATCCGGAGGCGAAGTTGTACCCGCCCCCGACGCGCGCGGGAATGATCCGGCTGCTGGCGATTGTGATGCGGCTAACCGGCCGCTACGACGAAGGCGTGGGCGCGATGATTTCGTGCGCGGCGAGCATCGGATCGGTTGTGGTGCTGGCACTGCTGGCGATGCGGTTCTTTCCGCCGTGGGCCGGTGTGCTGGCGATGCTGTTTTATGCGGTGCTTCCGGCGGATCTTGCGATCGCGCGGCGCACGTGGACCGATGCGCTCGTGGAACTCGCCGGGTTGCTGCTGATCTGGTTTGCGTGCGAGACGACGAGAAGCCCGGAGCGGCGGATCTGGCTCGTCCTCCTGGCGATCATCGGGGGGCTGAGTCTGACGGTGAAGGAATCGATGCCGGTGCCGTGGGGCTTCTGCGGGCTGTGGATGTTCTGGATTCTCGCGCGACGGCGGCTCTGGATGAACGCCGCGATTCTTCTTGCCGCGAACGTGGCGGCAGCCGGATTGAGTCTCTGGTGGCTCGCGGGACAGGTGGGCAGTCTGCACGATTACGTCGCGATCGTAAGCGGCATCCCGGCGGCGAACGCAGCCAACGATTACGCGCTCGAATATGCGTCCGGACCAGTGTATCTTCTGCTGTATGCGTACTGGATTATCGCGCCAATGACGTCGCTGCTGGCGGTCGCGGGCGCTGCCGTCGTGTTCCTGCGCAGACGTGAAAGCGCGTTGATTTTCATCACCGGATTTTCGCTTGCGTACATCGCGGTGGCGATGTCGATACCCCACTGGATCAATCTCCGCTACGTGGGGAATACTTTCGGGCCGCTCTGTCTGCTGGCCGGGCTCGGCACCTGGTGGCTGATCGAAAGGGGCAGCGAATGGATGGATGCCGCCGACCGCCGGCCCTTCGCGGCCATGGCCATCGCCATCGTGATCGGCGGCGCGACGGCGGATTACATCCGGTTCCGGAATTTTTTCGTGCGCGATGAGGTCGTGGATCTGTCGATCAAGTGGCTGACTGACGAGCGCAATCAGTAGCGGCTCTGCAGTTCAGCCAGCGCTTCGTTGGCCGTTTGATCGTCCGGCGCAAGACGGACCGCCGTGGTGGCGGCGTTGAGCGCTTCGTCC
>CAZPZE010000297.1:0-6394 GCA_964590625.1 uncultured Solibacteraceae bacterium | reverse complement strand
TCCGAAGCCGCCGCGCCCACCGAATCCACGCTCGCCTGCGCAGTCCCCACCGAAAGCGCAAACGTCATATCCCCATCGGACATCGTATTCACCGGCGAAATCGTCCGCGTCACCCCGATACTCGCGAGCGCTGCCAGCTTGTTCGTCTGCACGCGATCGAGCCGCGCATTCGTCGCCACCACCGCGAGCGTCGTATTCCCGCGAAACGCGGGATTCTCCACGCCGCCATGCCGCAGCGCCGCCGCCGAATCCACAAACTCCCGGCTCGTGGCCGACATCCGCGCGCCCGCCACAATCTTCCCGTTCGCCGGATCGATCACATCTCCCACCGCATTTACTGCCACCAGCGCCCCCACCATCACGCCCGAACCCAGCGTCAGCGATGCGCTTCCAATTCCGCTCTTCATCGCGCGCGGCAGCCCGAACAGCTTGCCGATCGTCGCGCCCGTGCCTGCGCCCACATTTCCTTCCGCCACAGCGGCATCGGAAGCGGCCTCCACGGCCTTTTCGCCCATCTCGCGCGTCGGCCGCACATCCGCTTTTCCAATCGCAAGATCGTAAAGGATCGCACCAGGCACAATCGGCACACGCGCCGCGCCGGCATTGAAGCCGATCCCGCGCTTCTCGAGCGCCTGCCGCACCCCGCAGCTCGCCTCCAGCCCGAAAGCGCTCCCGCCCGCCAGCACAATCGCATGGACATTCGCAGTCACATGCCCCGGATGCAGCGTGTCGAGCTCCACCGAACCCGTCGCCGAACCCCGCACATCCACGCCGCCCACCGCATCGGTTCCGCAAAGGACCACGGTGCAGCCAGTCAGTGCATCCAGGTCCGTAACGTGGCCCACCAGAATGCCTGGAACGTCCGTCAGGCCTTTCATGGAGTGATTGTATGCTAGCATCGGCTTGCGGGATGCTTTTCGGACGCACCATGCTCCGGCGGTGGGCTCCCTTTTGGACGCAAGGCGGCGAAATCGACTGTGCTTGACTTTCTGAAGGGTCCCATCCAGGCGATTCAGGAGTTTTATGAATTGGCCGGACGAGCGATCCGCAACATTGTTCGCAAACCCCATTACGTCGATGACATCCTGCTCCAGATGGAGTCCATTGGCGTCGGCAGTATCCCCATCGTCCTGCTGACCGGCTTCTTTTCCGGCGCCGTGATGGCCATGCAGATGGGCCGCGGACTGCAGGATTACGGCCAGACCGGCCGCACCGGACAATTCGTCTCCATCATTCTGGTCCGCGAACTCGGCCCCGTGCTGACCGCCGTCATGGTGATCGGCCGCAACACGTCTGGCATCGCGAGCGAACTCGGCTCCATGAAAGTCACCGAGCAGATTGACGCCATGCGCGCGCTCGGTACTGATCCCATCCAGAAGCTCGTCACGCCCCGCATGGTCGCCACCGCCATCATGCTGCCCTGCCTCACCGTGATCGACGATTTCATCGGCATGATCGGCGGCGGTCTCATGGCGAGGCTCCTGTTCGCCGTGCCCTGGCGGCTCTACTGGTCCACCGTCTGGCGCGCCCTCGTCTGGAACGACGTGGCGCAGGGACTCGCCAAGCCGTTCATTTACTCCTTCGCCGTCTCGCTTATCGGCTGTTATTACGGCCTCCGTGCGTCGGGCGGCACACAGGGGGTGGGCCGCGCCACCACACAGGCGATGGTCTCGGCCTCCGTCATCGTTTTCGTGCTGAATCTGTTCATGGGCCGCATTTTTATCTGGATCAGCCAGATAGGACAGTAAATGGCGGGGCCGGCCAAAGAAAGTTTGCTGCGCTTTGAGGAGGTGACAGTCGGTTTCGACGACCTCATCGTTCTGGACAAGGTTTCCTTCGACGTCCGCGAGGGCGAAACCCGCATCATCCTCGGCGCGGCGGGCAGCGGCAAGACCATCCTCCTCAAAACCGCCATGGGACTGATTGTGCCCCGCGGCGGCCGCGTGTTTCTGTTCGGCGATGACATCACCGGCACCCCGGAAGCGCGGCTCTTCGATATCCGATCGCGCATCGGCATGCTTTTCCAGGAAAGCGCCCTGTTCGATTCCATGACCGTGGCCCAGAACGTCGCCTATCCGCTGCTGAACCAGAAGGCCATTTCCATCCCCCGGGATCAAATGGAACCTGCCGTGCGGAAGTCTCTGAGTTTCGTGGAACTCGAGCACACCATGGACAAGTACCCGAGCGAACTCTCCGGCGGCATGCGCCGCCGCGTCGCCATCGCGCGCGCCGTTGTGACAAATCCCCCGCTTCTGCTCTACGATTCGCCCACCGCCGGCCTCGATCCGATCACGGCCCACACCATCATGTCGCTCATTGTGAAGGAGCGCGACGCCAACAACACCACCGCGCTCGTGGTGACACATCGCTATCAGGACGGGAACCTGGTGACGAACTTTCGCTACAATCCGAACAGTGGGAATCTCGACCCCGCGGGTCCGGAGGGAACGAACACGATCTTCATGGTGATGAAGGAAGGCCGCCTTGTCTTCGAAGGCAGCCAGGCGGAGCTCGAAGCCAGCCGGGACCCCTATATCCTCAAATTCGTGAAGCCGCCCGAACAGGAAGCCGCCTGACAAGTCTATGCCGTCGAAAGAAAAAGTAGAGTGGGCAAAGCTCAAGACCGGCATTCTCGCCACCGTGGCGATGATCATCCTCGGTGTGCTCATTTTCCTGCTGACCGGCAATACCACGCTCTTCGAGCATCAGGCGCTGGTCAGGACTTTCATGGCCGATTCCGCCGGCATGGCGCAGAACGCCCCGGTCCGCCTCAACGGAATTCTGGTGGGTCACATCAAAGACGTTCATCTCTCCGGCTCGACCGATCCGAAGCGCACCGTCGAAGTCGATATGCTCGTTCCCGCACACTTCCTGGATCAGATTCCGGAAGACTCCAGAGCCGCCATCAGCGCCTCCAATCTCCTCGGCGACAAATACATCAACATCACCCGCGGCTCCCACAAAGCCCACGTGGAGGAAAACGGAGAGATCGCTTCCCTGCAGACGCAGGACGTTCCCGAAATCCTCGCCCAGAGTTCCAGCCTGCTCTCGCAGTTCCAGACTATCCTCGGCCGTCTCGATGGTCTCCTCTCGGTCGTCGAAAACGGCCAGGGGAATCTCGGCAAGCTGTTCAAGGACACCACGCTCTATGACCGCCTGAGCGCCACCGCCGGCGAAGTGCAGGATCTCGTCAAAGACATCCACAACAGCAACGGCACCATCAGCCATCTGCTCTACGATCCCGCGTTTTTCGACGATATCCGCCGTCCCATTCACCGCATCGACGATATGCTCGCCGAGCTCCAGCAGCAGAGGGGCACGGCCGGCAAGCTGCTCTACAATCCCGATCTGCACGATCAGACCGTCGGCGCGATCGAAGACGTTCGCGGCACCATCGCCGAAGCGAAGAAGATGCTCGACGATCTGAACGCCGGCAAAGGCACCGCCGGCAAGCTGCTCAAGGACGAGGACGTTCACGACCAGATCGAGCAGATCGTGAAGAAGATCAACGTCGCCATGGACAAGATCAACGGCGGGCAGGGCACCATTGGTCAGCTGATGTCGAATCCCGCGCTCTACGATTCGCTCAACACTACCGCGAAAGACGCCAGCGGACTCCTGAAGGATTTCCGCGCCAATCCGAAGAAATTCATGACTATCCGGCTGGTCCTGTTCTGATCCAACTGATTTTCAACGCGGACGATTTCGGCTTCACGCATGACGTGAATGAAGGAATTGTCGAAGCGCATCGCACGGGAGTCCTCACCGCCACCACGCTCATGGCCAACGGCGACGCCTTCGATGACGCCGTGCGCCGCGCCCGCGAAGTGCCGTCGCTCGACATCGGGATTCATCTCGTCTTCGTCCAGGGCCGCAGCGTGCTTCATCCGCAGAAAGCATTTCCGGAGACGCTCCAGGAACTCGCGAAGGCGCTGTTGCGCGGCGAAATCCATGCTTATGATGAAGCCGCGGCGCAGGTTCGGAAAATCATCGCGGCGGGAATTCAACCCAGTCATCTCGATACCCACAAGCACACGCACCTGTTTCCGCCCGTGCTCGATGCCGTCGCAAGAATTGCGAAGGAGTTCGATATTCCGTGGGTGCGCCGCCCGTTCGATTACGGCACAGGCCCCGTCGCGGGCCTCACCAAACAGGCCGTCGGCGCCGCGATGAAGCTGATGAGCCCGCGCTTCGCGAAAAAACTCGCCGGATTTCGCATGACCGATCACTTCACCGGCTTTCAGCTCACCGGCACGCTCGATACGTCCGGCATGATCGACACTCTGAAGACGCTCCCTGCCGGCCTGACCGAATTCATGTGCCACCCTGGCCACTGCGGCGACGAACTGCGCGCCGCGGCAACGCGCCTCAAGGAAACCCGCCCCGCCGAGCTCGCCGCGCTCACTTCAGCCGAAGTCCGGCGAGTGATTAAAGAGCGCGGCATCGAGCTCACCAGCTATCGCGCGCTCAACGCGAGAGCCTGAAGTTCACTTCGACCTCCGTCACCACTTCAACCGCGGCGCCATTCAGCATTGTCGGCCGATATTTCCACTGCCGCACGGCATCGACGGCGGCCGGCACGAGCAGCGGAGGTCCGGAGAGAACCCGCAGATTGCGAATACTGCCGTTCGCCGCGATAATCGCTTCGAGCCGCACCGTCCCCTCAGACCGCGCGGTAATCGCGATCTGCGGGTACCTCGGCCGTGGACTATACGTCAGCTTCGCCGCCTCCACATCCCCGCCGATGGGCACTGGCCCCGCAGGGCCTACCGGCTTTGCCGCTGCTTTCGGCGGGGAAGGTGCGGAGGGAAGCGAAACTGTTGTGGGCATAGTCAGCGTCGCAGCCGGCATCGCCACGGGTCCGATCTGCCAGCCCGCCATCGGATCGGTCGCCGCTACTTCGATCGGGCGATTCGCCACCGCCTGCACGGGACGAAACACCGGGTTGTAAATCTTCGGAACGTGAATCGGGGAAGGAGTCGTGGGCGCGCTCGTCACCACACGCTGCGGTACCGGGGCGAGATTCGCCCATGTCCTGATAGAAGTTGCCTTCGGCACATCGGGGATCCGCATCATCGCCGGATGCAGGAGCGGAATCAGCAGAACAATCCCAACTACGATCGCCTGCAACGATAAGGAAACCGCCACCGTCCACGGCCGCCGCGTCGCAGCCTGCGTCTGCACGAAACTCTGTTCAAACATGTCCCCTCCTGGTCACTCAGACACCAGGGGGTCCAGCAAAGTTCCGTGCGGCTTTTCGTCTTAAATCAGGCCCGCGCCCCGATCTCCCGCATGCAGCGATCGATCCAAAGCTTCGTCAGCTTTTCCTGCGCCCCGTTCTGCGTGAGCCGCGTCCGCAGATTTCCGAAGTCCACCTTATCGAGCGGCTGATCCTGATTGAAGCAGGAGAACACCACCGTCTCCTCGCCCGTCACGGGATCGCGATGCGTCTGCAAACACTGGGCGCAGATCTCCTTCATCATGCACTGCATCGGCGAGTTGATACTCCCGATCGCGTGATGATCCGGCCTCAGCAGTCCCGCCAGCACTCCATGCCGAGCCTGCTGCACCGCCCGCATCATGCCGTCCGATCCAATCGCCAGAATCCGATCCACCTGATTCAGCGGAATCTCCGGCTTGCCGAGCAGCCCATTGCCATATGCGGCCATCGCTTCCACGATGTTCCCGACAAATGCCGCATCGCCCGAACGGCCAGGCGTGAACCCAGGCGCTTCGTCGCAGCACCACACCACCACGTCCGCGGCCTTCTCGATCTCTTCCACCTTGTAGCGGTCGACAATCTTCTTGTAGCCCGCAAAGTAGATCACGCGTGAGCCCTCTTCGCGCAGCTTCTGCCCGATCGAGAACAGCACCGCGTTGCCCAGACCGCCGCCCACCAGCAGCGCAGTCTCACGCGCCGGCGTTTCGCTCGGCGTGCCGGTCGGTCCCATCAGCACTACCGGCTCGCCCTTCTTCAGCAGCACGCAAAGATCGGACGATCCGCCCATCTCGAGCACAATCGTCGAAAGCAACCCCTTCTCGCGATCCACCGACGCGCCGGTCAGCGCCAGGCCTTCCATCCCGAGCACAGTATCCTTCGTCCGCGGCGCCAGCGATTCGAAATTCTGCAGCCGGTAGAACTGCCCCGGCTGGAACGCGCGCGCCGCGATCGGCGCCTTCACCACTACCTCGACAATATTTGGCGTCAGCCGGATCACATCTTCCACAACCGGCCGCAGTTCATCATCCAGTGTCGCCGCCATCGCATCCACCGAAGGCTCCGAAGCCTGCAGCCGCGACAGCATGCGCGTCACTACCGGATATCCCTGCTTCGCGCTCGACATCGCCTTCACCACGTTGCCAGAGAACGAAGGATGGAGATCGCCGAAGAAGC
>CAZPZE010000296.1:0-5551 GCA_964590625.1 uncultured Solibacteraceae bacterium | reverse complement strand
ATTCGGCGCGGGTGCGGAGGAACTGGGCGAAGAGCTCGCGTCCCTGGACGATGAAGGTGGAGTAGTAGAGGGCGGCGACGCTGGAATCGTTCAGGGCTTCGCCGAGGAGCTTGCGCAGGAACGGCATGCGCTTGTGGTACTGGTTGAAGATCACGCGGGCGAGGAGGCGGAGTTCGTCGGCGATGGTTTCGCCGGGCATGCGGAGCTCGGGGGCGGTGGCGGCTGCGGCCATAAGTTCGAGTTCGCGTTCGAGGACAGCGCGCAGGATGTTTTCGCTCGAGTGGAAGTTGCGGATGATGTCGAAGGCGGGGACTCCGCTTGTTTTGGTGAGTTTTTCGAGGGTGATTTCGCGGAGGGGATATTTTTCGAAGAGCTGGAGAGCGCCATCGAGGACGCTGCGTTCGCGTTCGGAGCTGAGTGTCTGCATGGTCTGTTGAGATGGTATGCGGGGGAGCTGGGGCGGGGCAATAGCCTGAAATGATTAATGGGAAGGTATTAGCGGCCCTGGTGGAACATTGCTGTGATCTGGCCGGCTAAGCGGAGGTACCAGTCGGAGGGGAGATTGTCGCCGTCGGCGTCGAGGGTGAGCCAGTAGCCCTGGTCGGGCGCCTGGTTGCGGTGGGCGGCGGCTTTGAGGATTGCGGTGCCTTCGTCGACTTCGTCGAACATGGCGATTTTGAGCATGGTGACGCCGGCGGTTTTTGCGTTGTATGCCTGGCGCCAGAGGAAGTCGCCGGCGAGGCGCGGGATCTGGTTTTCCTTCGCGGTGTGTTTGAGGTTGTGCCAGGAGAAGCCGGGGAAGGCGACGGGCATGTAGAGCTGATGATTGGCGGCGGCGGTTTTGAGGTCGACGGCGATCACGTCGGTTTTCCACTTGTCGACGGCGGCGAGAGTGCCGTAGCGGCCGACGTTCCAGGGCTGGACGACGTCCATGGCGGCGTAGACTTTTGCCCAGGCGGGATCGGTGCGGGAATCGGCGGTGAGTGAAGACCAGTGGGCGGGCACGCCTCCCATATAAGTGACGCGATATTTTTCGGGCGCTTCGGATTTGAACCAGTGGATGATGGCGAGGGCGGCGGCGGGATCATCGGGCGGATGATTATTACCGTCGTTGAGGCCCATGCCCCAGATGGAGAGGAGTGGCTTTCCGTTGTGGTGCTGATAGCCAGGCTGTGAGGTGATATGGAGCTCGTCGACCAGATAGCGCCAGTCATCTTCGATGGTTTGCGCGAAGGTCGCGGGGTTGGCGCCGGAGATATCGTATTCGATCGCGAACGTGCGGCCGGTTGCCGCGGCGGCGCGCATGATGTTGTGGAGGACGACGTCGTGATCCTGCTCTTTGCGGGGGATCTCGCCGACGAAGCGCTGGACGAGAACGCCGTCGAGTCCGTATTGCTTCATCCACTGAAAGTGGCGGAGCACGGTTTTCGGAGTGCGCGAAGAGAAGACCCAGGCGGGCTGGCCGTTGATGGTCATGCCGGGGATGATGCAGCGTTCGTCGGGGTCGAACTCGGAGACGTCGGGAAAGAGATCGACGGTAAGGGTATCGGGAGTGGGAACGCCGCGGGACCAGTGGGTCCAGCGATTGGAACCATCGGAAGGGCAGGTGAACCATCCCTGGTATCCAAGGAGAACTTTGTTGTTGAGGGTGGAGGGATCGGGATTATCGGCGGCTTGCAGGATTGTGCTGAGAAGAAAGAGGATTGCGGCGGCTCGCACGAAGTCATGGTAGCAGCGTTTCGGCGTGTGGCATGGCGTTTGCAATAGAGGGGGCTGAGGAGGCGTGACATGCTTCACATGCGGAAATGCGTGGTGGGGGCGGCGCTTTGGATGTCGCCGCTCATGGCGCCGGTCGTTATGCGCGCGCAGGGACCTCCGCCGGGCGCGCAGACTTTTTCGTGCCAGTCGCTCGATGGGCAGAGGCAGTTCTGCCGCGCGAATATGCCGGGGCCGATCCAGATGACGCGGCAGCTCGGTGATGTGCGGTGCACGGAAGGACAGACGTGGGGAATCGAGAACGATGGCGTTTGGGTGGACCGCGGATGCCGCGCGGAATTCATGGTTGCGCTGCCTCCTCCTCCGCCACCGATTCATGCGCGGATTGAACCGGGGACGATTTTGACGGTGCGGACCAATGAGCCGATCAGCGAGGATCGGGCGGATGGGCGGATTTTCACGGGCAGCGTGGATCAGGATGTGATGGGTTCGCACGGGGAGCTCGCGATTCCGCGCGGCTCGAATGTGGAACTGATTGTTCGCGTGGCGCGCGATAACGATCTGATTCTGGATCTGGAATCGGTCACGGTGGATGGGCAGCGCTATGCGGTGAACGCGGACGCGAACCGGATCGAGGCGGACAATCGCGATACGGTTGGGAAGAATTCGCGGACCGGTAAGTTCGTGGGAGGCGGCGCAATTCTCGGGGCGATTCTGGGCGCGGCAGTTGGCGGTGGGAAGGGCGCTGCGATAGGCGCGGCGGCCGGCGCTGGCGCGGGGGCGACGGCGGAGATTGCGACGAGCGGACGTGAAGTACATGTTCCGTCGGAGTCGCTCGTGACGTTCCGGATTGACCGGCCGCTGGTGGTGGGTGAGCGCGATGACGGATACGATCGCGACGGGCATCACTATCATCGCGATTACGAGGAGGAGTACCGGTGACGCTGGAGAAATGCGGCGTGTGCGGAGGCGGCGGCCAGTGCACGACGTGCAAGGGCACCGGAAACGGAGGCCAGTGTTTTAATTGTGCAGGCACGGGGCAATGTCCTCAGTGCCAGGGGACCGGACGGCGGAAAGTCGAGTCGACTAAGCAGGGACGCCGTTCGCGTAAAGAGCCCGCCGGCCCCCCCACCTCCCGGCGGGCTTTTTCTTTTTGCGTGGGAGTAATGCGGTTGAATGGCGCCGGCTCGTTGTAACTTTGTGCTCTCGGTCGAGTATTCCCAGGCATGGGAATGTCTGGCCATTTCGCACGGGTGTGCATGGCGCTCGCCGTTCTGATTCCGGGCAGTTCGGTTGAGATTCTGTGTGCGCAGTCGAATTCATCCAGCGCCGCGTCGCTGGCACCGTACCATTTTGAGGTAGCGTCGATCAGGATCAATCGAACCGGCGGCAGTTCTGATGCTGACTTCCTTCCCGGCGGCCGGTTCCGTGGCCGAAATCTGTCGGTCCGCAAAATGATCCAGATGGCGACTATGGTGGAAGATAACCAGATGATCGGCGTTCCCTCGTGGACGGAGACGGCAAGCTACGACATTGACGGCAAGACGGTCAGTACCGCGCCCGTGACGCAAGAGCAGAAATCGGACGTGATGATGGCGCTGCTCGAGGAGCGTTTCGGTTTTCAGTTCCACGGCGATACAAAAGAGGGCCCGGTTTATCGTCTGGAAATCGCCAAAGGCGGACCCAGGCTTACGGTTCATGGAACTTCCGACCGGCTCATGAGCACCAACGGCCATGGGACCGTGATCACGATGAAGGCCGCCGAAATATCGATGCCGAGCTTAGCCATCAGCCTGCGCCGCCAACTCGGCAGGACCGTTGAAGATCATACGCAGCTCAAGGGCGAGTTCGATTTTGAACTCGTTTGGGATCGTGATGAGACTGGCGATTCGACGGTGCCCTCCCTGTTCGTGGCGTTGCAGGAACAACTCGGACTGCGTCTCAGAGCCGGGAGCGGAAAGATTCCGATGGTTGTGGTCGATCACATCGAGCGTCCAACGGAAAATTGAGGCGAACTTCGGCGAGGGCGATCGCGTTTGTATCGGCATGATGATGCGAATGGCGATAGCAGTGGTGTGCGCGGCGTCGCTTGCGGCCGCGCAGAGCGTGGGGCAGTTCGAAGTGGCGTCGATACGGCCGCACGTGATGGATCCGGCGAACGATAGTTCGAATACACAGTTCATGCCAGGCGGACGTTTGCTGTGCCGGAATGTGACGGTGAAGAAGCTGATCCGGATGGCGTTTCTGGCGGAGGATTCGCGGATATTGAATGCGCCGGGGTGGACGGAGGGGGAGAGTTACGATATCGACGCGAAGACGGCGGGCGGGGTGGACGTGACGGAGAAGAATATTTCCGGGTTGCTGCTGGCGCTGCTCGAGAGCCGGTTTCAGTTTCGGTTTCATCGCGAGACGCGGGAGAAGCCGGTGTACCTGCTGGAGGCGGGGAAGGATGGGGTGAAGCTGAAGGAGGATGCGGAGGAGGGGCGGCCTTCGATGATGGTGAATTCGAATGGGGCGACGGTGACGCTGTCGGCGCGGCGGGTTTCGATGAGGGATCTGGCGGCGTCGATGCAGCGGCAGGTGGGGCGGCCGGTGGAGGATCATTCGGGGCTGACGGGGAAGTATGACGTGGAGCTGACGTGGTCGACGGAGCGGGCGGGGATTGAGACGACCGGGCCTTCGGTTTTTACGGCGCTGCAGGAGGTGGGATTGCGGCTGGCGCCGGGGAAGGGGCCGGTGGAGATGATTGTGGTGGATGGGGTGGAGCGGGCTTCGGGGAATTGATCAGCGTGCGCGTTTGAAGGGATTGCGGATGGTGAGGTCGCCGAGTGTGTGGCCGTGGTGCATGTCTTCGGAGTAGAAGATGGTGCAGTTGGCTTCGATGGCGGCGGCCAGCATGAGGGAATCGTAGATTCGGTACCCCGAAAGGCTGGCCAATTCGACGCCTCGCCGATGAACTGACATCGTCAGCGGGGCAGGTGACTCACAGAGTTGCTGAATGGTGTCGATCCAGAAAATGACATTGGACCACGGTTCTTTCATTTTGCGAACAGCCACATCGACGAATTCGTTCAGTGCCTGGACACTGATGACGCCTCCCGCGAGCAGCAGGCTGAGCGCCTTTTCGCGCCGCGGATCTCCGATCGAAAAAGAATAGACAAGAATATTGGTATCGAAGAACGCTTTATCGGCGTTCATACAATTCCATGCGGTTGAACTTAAAGCCGGGGGGGAGATGGCCTCCCATCGTCCGGATTCGTGCGATTAGTTCTTCGCGCGTGGGTTTGCGTTCTACAACGAGGTTTTCTTTGTCCTCGATGCGAATGTTGATTTCGTCGCCGGGTTTGAGTTTGAGCTCATCGACGACTGCGGCGGGGAGGCGGATGGCCAGGCTGTTACCCCATTTAGAAACCTGCATAGATATACATTAGCATGCGTGTATATCTATGGCCTGCGTCGAGCGGAAGCTCGACGGCAGGGCCGAAGCCCCGCCCTACGAAAAAAGCCGCCAGTTCGATGAGAACGGGCGGCTTTTGGTCTTGTGGATCGACTATCGGGGTTAGCCGCTCATGGCAGCGAGGAACTCGCTGTTGGTGCGGGTTTTGCCGAGTTTGTCGAGGAGGAGCTCCATCGTTTCCACCGGTGAGAGCGGGCTGAGGACGCGGCGGAGGATGTAGACGCGGTTGAGCTCGTCCTTCTGCATGAGCAGTTCCTCTTTGCGTGTGCCGCTCTTGTTGATGTCGATGGCCGGGAACACGCGCTTGTCGATCAGCTTGCGATCGAGGTGGATTTCCATGTTGCCGGTGCCCTTGAATTCTTCGAAGATCACGTCGTC
>CAZPZE010000295.1:0-4785 GCA_964590625.1 uncultured Solibacteraceae bacterium | reverse complement strand
CCGCAGCGGGCAAAATAACGGCAAGTCTCACTGTTTAGCTCTCTCCGACTGCCTGCTCGCGCCGTGGTGGACGTTCGGTTTGCGGTGTGCGTTCCGTCGCAGCCGCAGCCGTCGCCTGCGAGGACGCCGACTGGTTCCGTTCGTCAAACTTCCCGAAGATCATTTTGCCGGCGGTAGTCTGCAGCACGCTGGTCACCGAAATCTCGACGGTCTTCGAAATCATCCGCCGCGCATTGTCGACCACCACCATCGTACCGTCATCCAGATAGGCGACGCCCTGATTGTATTCCTTCCCTTCCTTCAGGATGAATACGCGCATCACCTCACCCGGCAGCACCACCGGCTTCAGCGCATTGGTCAGCTCGTTGATGTTCAGGACTTCCACGCCGCGCACCTGCGCGACCTTGTTGAGATTGAAATCGTTGGTGACGATCTTGCACTTGTACGTCTTCGCGAGCTCGATCAGCTTCATATCGACCTCGCGAACCTGCGGAAAATCTTCCTCCGCAATCCGCACCGTCACGTTCGTCATCTGCTGGATCCGCTGCAGCACGTCCAGCCCGCGGCGCCCGCGTGTCCGCTTCTGCGAATCCTGCGAATCCGCCACCATCTGCAGTTCGTGCAGCACGAACTGCGGAATCACCAGCACGCCGTCCAGAAATCCGGTTTCGACGATGTCCGCAATCCGGCCGTCGATAATCACGCTGGTATCCAGAATCTTCTGCAGGCTCTGCGAATCGGCCTCGTTGCCGAAAACGCTCATCGCCCCCAGATTGAGCAGCTCGCCCTTTGCCGCGCCCGTCACCGCGCCGAAATACACCAGCACCAGCAGCGCAATCACCTGGATGAAATGGATAGCCCCGATGTTATCGCCCCCGATGTGGCTCAGGACCACGCTCACCAGCGACGAGCAGAACAGCCCCGCCACCACCCCGATCGTGATTCCGATGGTCCGTTTCAGGCTGATGCGCGCAAAGCGGCGTTCAAGGAAGATGGCCAGCACCGCGCCCGCGGCGCCGTAAAACGCGGCCACCCAGAACTGCACGCTCCCAGGCCGGAAATATGCGGCGGCGAAGCCGAATACCAGCACGAAAATGGCGCGAACTAATATGAAATCCAGCACTTGAACACGTCCCTGCTACTCCGCCGGAACCGGCCAATCTGCGACTATTGACCGATTGTAAATTTTACCACCCTGAGGCGGAGCAAAGTAATGAGACGCTCACTTCACAAGCGCCGGAAGCTGATTCGGGACCTTCCCGAAACTATAGAATTCGTTGACGATCCTGCCGCCGGAGACCTCAGCGATCCGAAAACCCGACCCCTCGGCCCCGAGCGCTTTTCCCGCCGCATTTGTGGTAATCATCTCCAGATCGCCATCCTTGCCGAAGTCGTTCCGGTGATAATGCCCGGCGAAAACATAGCGGACGTCGTACCGGTGCAGCAACTCCAGCACCCGCTTCCGCGCTTCCACCGGCTGATTGAAGTACTGCTCGGGCTCGTCCGGCTTTTCGAGGAACAGCGAAATATGCAGGAACACGACCGGCATCGCGCTGGACGCCTTCGCCTTCTCCAGCTCGGCCTCCAGCCATTTCTCCTGCTTCGCCGCTTCGTCCATCACCTTCGCCGGCGCCTTGAAAAGGCTCGAATCCAGCACGATCCCATAAACCGGCCCCTCGCGGAACGAATAATAATCCGGCCCGATGTTCTTCCGGTATTCCGCCAGCGACTCCGGCGTCGGATCGTTCCCCACATCGTGATTCCCCGGCACGCTGTAGAGGTGAATCGAAGGATCCAGCATCGCGCTGATCCGCTTGTACTCCGCGACCTGCGCCGCATCCCCGCCTTTGTTCACCAGGTCCCCGGTCACCACAAGAAACGCCGGATGCAGCCGGTTGATGTTCGCAATCGCGAACGTCCAGTTCGCGGTCTCCTGCGCAAAATCCCTGTTGTCGGTGTACATGCCGAACTGCGGGTCGGACGCCTGCACGAAATAGAGCGGATCGGCCGCAACCGCGTGCAGCGCGAGCACAGGCAGCAGAAACAAGAACCGGCGCATCGTCAGCTTCCTTTCACCACGAAGTTCACCATCTTGTCCGGCACCGCAATTACCTTCACGATCGTCGATCCGCCGAGCAGCGCCTGGACTTTTTCATCGCCACGCGCCGCCACTTCCAGCGCACCCTTATCCAGCCCCGCCGCCACCTGAATGCGCGCGCGAAGCTTGCCGTTGATCTGCACCGGCACCTCTACCTCAGACTCCCGCGCCAGTTCCGCATCGAACGCCGGCCAGCTCTGCTTCATGATCGGCCCGTCGTTCCCCATCTCCGCCCACAGCTCCTGCGTCACATAAGGAGCAAACGGCGAAAGCATCAGGGTCAGGATTCGCAGGCACTGTCCCATCGCCGCCGCCGAAATCTGCTTCTCTTTGTCATAGAGAACGTTGACCAGCTCCATCATCAGCGCAATCGACGTATTGAAGTGCCAGCGCGTATCGAAATCCTCGGTCACGCGCTCCAGCGTCTGGTGCAGCTTCCGCAAAACCACCGCGTCCGCCGATCCATCCCCACCCGGCGTCCCAATATTCCGCGTCACAAACCGGTAAACACGCCCGAGGAACCGGTACACCCCATCCACGCCCGCATCGATCCAGTCGACATCCTTCTCCGGCGGCGCCGCGAACAACGCAAACAGCCGCGCCGAATCCGCGCCGTGCTTATCCGCCACATCATCCGCCGGCACCACGTTCCCCACAGACTTCGACATCTTCTGCCCGTTGCGGATCACCATGCCCTGCGTGAACAGCTTTTTTACCGGCTCGTCGTACGTCGTCAGCCCGATATCCCGCATCATCTTCGTCCAGAAGCGCGAATAAATCAGATGCAGGATCGCGTGCTCCACCCCGCCGATGTACTGATCGATCGGGAACCAGTAGTCGATCTTCTTCGAATCGTACGGCGCATGTGAATTCTTCGCATCGCAATAGCGATAGAAATACCAGCTCGAATCGACGAACGTATCCATCGTGTCTGTCTCGCGCCGCGCCGCCTCGTTGCACTTCGGGCACTTCACATTCACGAACTCCGGAACGTCTTCGAGCGGCGACCGCCCCTGCCCGGTGATCTGAATCTTCAGCGGCAGCAGCACCGGCAATTGATCGTCCGGCACCGGCACCACCCCGCACTTCGGGCAGTGAATCACCGGAATCGGCGTGCCCCAATACCGTTGCCGCGAAACGCCCCAGTCCTTGATCCGGAACGTAATCGCGGGCTTGCCGAAATTCTCCCGCTCCGCCCGTGCCGCCATCTCCCGGCGCGCCGTTTCGCTCGGAAGCCCGGAATATTCGCCGGAATTCTCCACGACCCCGTAATCCCCGAACGCATCCTTCATCGTCGCCGGATTCGCCAGCTCGCCGTCCACCGGACGAATCACCGGCCGCACCGGAATCCCATACTTCGTGCAGAATTCGAAATCGCGCTGATCATGCGCGGGGACTGCCATGATCGCGCCCGTCCCGTATCCCATCAGCACGAAATTGCCAACCCACACCGGCACCCGCTCGCCGCTGAACGGATTCACCGCGGTCAGCCCCGTATCGATGCCTTCCTTCTCCACATCGCCCGGCCCCTGCGTCGCGCGCGCGTCGATCATCTTCTTCGCCCGCGCCTTCACCGCGTCGGGCGCCATCGTGCGCACGATCTCATGCTCCGGCGCCACGATCATGCACGTCGCGCCATAGATCGTATCGATACGCGTCGTGAACACGCGCACCGGCCCATAGCCGTCGATCGTGAAATCCACCTCCGCGCCTTCGCTCCGTCCGATCCAGTTCCGCTGCATCGTCAGGACGCGCTCCGGCCATCCGCCTTCCAGCTTCGAAATTGCATCAAGCAACTCATCGGCGTACGCAGTCGTTCGCAGGAACCACTGTTCGAGCGCGCGCTGCTCCACCTGTGTGTTCTCATGCCGCCAGCAGCAGCCATCCACCACCTGCTCATTCGCCAGCACCGTCGCGCATTCCGGACACCAGTTCACCAGCGCCTTCTTGCGATACGCCAGCCCGCGCTCCAGCATCCGCAGGAAAAACCACTGGTTCCAGCGATAGTAATCCGGCTCGCACGTCGTCACTTCGCGATCCCAGTCGTAGGAAAACGCGAACCGCCGGTGCGTGCGCTTCATCTTTTCGATATTCAGGAGCGTCCACTCGCGCGGCGGCGTCTGATTCTTGATCGCAGCATTCTCCGCCGGCAGCCCGAACGCATCCCAGCCCATCGGATGCAGCACGTTGTACCCGCGCATCCACATGTAGCGCGCCAGCGCATCGCCGATCGAATAATTCCGGATATGCCCGATGTGAAGCGCCCCGCTCGGATAGGGCAGCATCTCGAGCACGTAATACTTGGGCTTTGCAGAGTTCTCCTCCGCCCGGTAGAGCGCGCCATCCTGCCAGCGCTCGTGCCATTTCAGTTCGATCTCGTTGTGGTTATAAGTCTTCTCGGGCATCGCGGCCTTTATTAAGGTGGAAACCTCCAGTTTCGCAAACTCACCGGAGCGGGGCGCGCGAAGCGGACCGGAAAAGAATTCCGCAACAGGGGGCTTGAATTATGACTATGACCATAGTAGAGTAGACTCGTTCATAGTTTTTGACGGGTAGATTACAGTGCTGAAACCGAAACTGACCAAGCTGGAATTGCAGATCCTGGAGGCTTTCTGGGAAAAGGGTACTTGTTCCGTGAGGGAGATCCAGGAAAGTTTTCCGGAGCCCGGCAGGCCCGCATACACAAC
>CAZPZE010000294.1:0-2328 GCA_964590625.1 uncultured Solibacteraceae bacterium | reverse complement strand
CTGGGCGATCGGGCTGGGACTGGGCGGCACGACGGGTTATGCGATTAATCCGGCGCGCGATCTGGGTCCGCGTATAGCGCATGCGTTCTTGCCGATCCCGGGGAAGAGCGGGTCGGATTGGGGATATGCGGCGGTGCCGATCGTGGGGCCGGTGATTGGGGCGATATTGGCGGCGCTGCTGGCTCGGGCGGCGCATCTGTGAAAGCGGGTTTTTCTGTACCGAGATGAGACGGTCATGGCGTATGAATGGGGAAGGTTCTGGTATTGGGTGCAACAGAGCGGCAATTCCAACATCGTGCTCGTTGCAATCAATATTGTCCTGGTCTTGATTACCGCGTGGTACGCGTACATAACGCGGGGATTGCTTAAGGTGGGGCAAGCGCAAATCAGAGAGCAGGTGCGCCCGAGGTTGACGTTTAAGCTTTCCCATTGCGGTGACCTTTCGAACGGAGAACTGCTTATCGAAAACATCGGAGAAGTGGCCGCTGAGTTTCTCGATATAACCGTCCGCTGCTACGTTGGGCTGAAGGGCCCAACACTGCCGCTCTACCTGACACAGTTCCAGGGAGCGATTCTAGAGTCAAAGACGAACGTCAAAGTGCCATACAACTTCAGGCCGCAATTGTCGGCGATACCCGGAATCGAACAAGAGCGCATGATGTACATGTTCTTTATCGTCGCCTCCGACCGCAGCGAGCGGATCATTGAAACATACAAATACAATCCCATCGTGAATAAAGTAATGATGGGTAATCGTCGACCTCTTCGGATACTTTGGCAACAGCGTCCTTCAGTGTGGCGACCTCTGATGAAGCTAAGAGATTGGGTGAAGTGGTAGCCTGCGAAAGGCGATGACCCCGAAGGAATCTCCGTGAACGCGAGATCGCGGAAATGCTGAGGGCCTTCTTCGGCGCCGTCCGCCTCAAAGACCCGCGTGGTGTCCACGTTGGTGGATTCTCGTTCTGGGCGGTTGCAGGTGTTGAGGAGATGACCACAAAGAAAGAGATGGCAGAGGTGGTTCCCGTCGCCAGACATCTCAAAAGATGGTGGGCGCGCAATTCTCCCATCGGCCAATCCTTAAGACAAGGCAACCTCAGGCCATCGCGATCGTTGCGACGTTCCACAACACCACTGCGGCATACCCAAGGTTGGCGAGCTGCATGACGTTGACGCGTCCGCGGCGATACCAGTAGTAGCCGATTGTCATGGCGGGCACTTTGGCGAGGGCGAGCAGCGTCCAGGGTGTTTGCGCGTGGGGCAGCATCCAGGCCACGAACGTGTTGCCTTCGGTGATGCCTTTGCTGAGGAACAGCAGCGTCGTCAGAACGTCCAGGCACTGGAGCGCGAGGAACATCGGCAGTGCGAGCGACGGTCTGCGCAGGGCTGCAATCACGCCATTCATCATGTCCTGCGGGCGAACACGCTGCAACATGCCCGGTACCGGTACGGATTGATATCCTCAAACAGCAGACGGCGATGTTCTCCCGCGCGAAATCCGGATTGGCGGCGAGCCTGGCCGGAATCGCATTCGTGGTGCTGGCGGGCGCGCTCTACGCCTTTCAACTCCCTCCATTCCGTGAATACCCTGGGGTGGAATACCGCATGGGCGATATTCCGTTGCCTTCGGATTACCAGGAAAAGACCGAGTTCACCTTCGCGCGGCTGATGTATCCGCTCTCGCCGTATTCGCGGGGCGGGCGCGGATTCGGATTCAACGGGCGGCGCGGCGGCGGTATCTGGTACGAGGGCAATTCGATGTGGACGCAGGATTATCCGCGCGCCGACCGGCATTTCGTCGAAGCGGTGCGGCGGCTGACCCGTATCCACACGCGTTCCGTGGAGCAGCCCATCAACCTCGACGACAAAGCCGTTTACGACTGGCCCTGGCTTTACGCGGTGCAGGCCGGGCACTGGCAGCTCACCGATTCGCAGATCGCCACGATGCGCGAATATCTGCTGCGCGGCGGCTTCTTCATGGCGGATGATTTTTGGGGCGACAACGAATGGGAGATTTTCATGCAGACCATGCGGCGTGTGTTGCCGGGACACGAGCCGGAGGAGCTATCCGACGATGATCCGATCTTCCATGTGGCCTACGATCTCAGCGAGCGGTATCAGGTGGCGAGCGAAGGGTCCGTGCAGCGCGGCGTGACTTACAAGTGCGATGGCTGTCCGGCACACTGGCTGGGAATCCGCGATGACAACGGTCGGATCGTGGTCGCGATTACGTTTCAGTCGGACATCGGCGATTCGTGGGAGTGGGCTGACGCGCCGTATTATCCGGAATATTATTCGCGGCTCGGGATTCGGATCGGGGTGAACTATATC
>CAZPZE010000293.1:0-4523 GCA_964590625.1 uncultured Solibacteraceae bacterium | reverse complement strand
GTTCGACATCGCCGCGCAGCAAGCGCGTCCGCTCCGCGCGCGGCGTGGAAGGCGGCTGCGCGACCACTGTCCCGATCCCCGGGCGCACTTCGAGCAACCCTTCCTGCTGCAATTGCGCAATCACGCGCTGCGCCGTATTGGAATGGATTTTGATGGCCTTGCTGAGCGCCCGGACAGAAGGAAACGCATCGCCCGGCTTCAGCCGTCCGGAAATGATCGCCTTGCGCGCCGCAAACGCCACCTGCTCATACGCAGGAACACCCGGCAACAAGGCTACCTGAAAAGGCACCACACGTGTACTATGTACCTTGTTACACCAGGAAGTCAAGCCCGTTTTTTGGGCTAGTTCTGTTATGTGCGATTAGAAGCCGCTCGGCTTGACCCAGAAGCTCTCTTCCCAGGTCGCCCCCGGCGCGAGCATCTGCTGCTCTTTGTAGAGGCCCTTCTGCGCGAGGTTCATCGCATCCGTGATCCCCGCCATCGGCTCAATCGCGAGGAAATTCGGATCCGGAGGAGGACCGCCGCGTCCCGCACCACGTCCGCCCCCGCGCCCGCTGCCACCAAACGCGCCGCGTCCGCCGCCCGAGAACCCGGCCGGACCACGCCCTCGCCCCGCCGCCGCATTCGGATCAGGACCACCGCGCTCCGGCGGAATCGCCGACGGCGTCGGACTCGGCGAATACAACACCGCCGCCTGAAACTTCGGGCCGAACGTCAGATCGATGCGCTGCTTCTTGTCCCACATCGAAATCGCCGCCCCGCCCTTCGCATCGCGAATCAGATCGCCGAACACATGATCCAGACTGTAATCCTTCAGCGGAACGCTTTTCGGATCGGGGAAGAACGTCTCGATCGGCCTGGTCTCGCCCGTCGGAATTTTATTCGGCGCCAGAATCCAGTGCGTGCGCGCCGCGATGCTGAAATTCCACTCTTCGCGCGGCGCATCGGTCAGGTGATAGTACGGATGAAATCCAATCGCGATCGGCATCGGATCGGTGCTCAGATTCTCGATCTTCGTATGCACTTCGAGCACGCCGTCCTTCAGCCGGTACGTCATCTCAATCGTGTGCGCGAACGGAAACTGCGCCATCCAGTCCGGATGCCTGTAAAACTCCAGCCGGCTCGTCACCCATGCCTGATTCTTATCGGCCTTCGCCTCCACCACTTTCCACTGATCGGTCGAGCTCAGAAATCCGTGGATCGGAATCGCGCCCCGCACATTCCCCAGGCCTTCGTTGAAAACATACTTCTTCCCGTTCGCGTAAAACGCCGGCTCATCCAGACGATTCGCCCATGGCGCGAGGAACGGAATCCCCGCAAGCCCCGGCCGCTGCTTGTACGCCTCCGGAGTCACCGCCGGGAAGTACAGCACGTTGGTCCCGTTCACCTTCATCTCATAAGCCACGTTTCCCACAGACGTGAGGATCGAGACCACCGTGTGATGCTTCGCGTCCTCCAGATGGACCACATCGCCTTCCTGCTTTGCAGAATATTGCGCCGTCATCGGCAGGCTGCACAGAAGCGCGGCCAGAACCGCGGCTGAAGGTTTCCAGATCGTCATGATTTACCTCTCGGACCCTACCTCGGAAGTGCGAACGTGAACAGGCCGCCGGTGCCCGAGATCGCGACATACTGCCGGCCGTCCACTGCATAGCTTATCGGAGACGCAGCGAGCGGCGCGCCCGCGTTGTATTTCCAGAGCAGTTTGCCGTTCACTGCATCGAGCGCGATCAGGTAACCTTCCGTCGTTGCGGCGAACACCACGTTGCCCGCCGTCGCCAGCACTCCCGGCGGCAGCGCCTCCTGCGTCAGCTCGAATTTCCACTGCGACTTTCCCGTCTCCGGATCGATCGCCATCACGCCCTGCGTGTTCGGCTGCCCGCCCGCGGGCGGAGGCCCGAATCCGCCGCCGTTACCGCGCCCCTGATACTGCCGCCCTGCCTCATACGTCTGCGGACCCTCCGAATAATTCCCCGGAGAATCGTGATACACCACGTAAAACCATCCGGTCTTCGCACTGTAGGACGGCGCCTGGAAATTCGTCCCGCCGCCGAGCGATGGATACACCGTTACGCCCTCCGCACTCGCGCGCCAATTGTCCGCAAACACAGGACGCCCATTTGCATCCCATTCCTTCACCCACGTGGCGCGCACGAACGGCGTCGCCGAAAGCAGTTTGCCTGTCACGCGATCCAGAACGTAGAACACGCCGTTCCGGTCCGCATGCAGCATCAGCTTGCGCGCCTGGCCATGCCACTGCCGGTCCACCAGAATCGTGTCTTCCGTCGAATCCCAGTCGTGCGTATCGTTCGGCGTGAACTGGTAGTGCCACTTGCGCTGACCGGTATCCGGATCGATCGCGACCACCGACGCCGTGAACAGATCGTCCCCCTTCCGCACATCGCCGTTGATCACCGGTCCCGGATTCCCAACGGTCCAGTAAACGAGATTCAGCGAAGGATCGTAAACGCCGGTCAGCCACGTGCCGCCCGAGCCATGCTGCCAGCTATCGCCTTCCCACGTATCGTTACCGAATTCGCCCGGTCCCGGAATCGCGTTCCAGTGCCACAGCTTCTTCCCGGTCGCGGGATCGTACGCTTCGAGAAATCCGCGAATTCCGAATTCGCCGCCCGAAATTCCGGTGATGATCTTGTCCTTCACGACGAGCGGCGGACACGTCACCTCATAGCCTTCCTTCGTATCGGCCAGTTGCACTTCCCACAACTGCTTCCCGGTATGCGCGTCGAGCGCGACCAGCGCGGCATCGAGCGTCCCGACAAACACCCGATTGTCGAGGATCGACACCCCGCGATTGACGCGGTTGTTCTCATACGGATTCCGCACCTTCTGCGGACGGTCATACCGCCACAGCACTTTCCCGGTCTTCGCGTCCATCGCCAGCACCTGCGTCGATCCCGCGTTCGCCGCCCCTATCGGTCCGGTGGTGTAGAGGATTCCATCGACCACCAGCGGCGTCGCCTGAATCTGGCCTTCGCCCGGGATCGGCGTCATCCACTGGGCCTGCAGATTCTTCGCGTTCGCGCTGGTGATTTCATTCAGAGCGGAATAGTGCGTGCCCGCGAGATCGCCCCAGTAAGTCGTCCAGTTCGCCGGCTCTTTCGCCGCATTCAGAATCCGGTTCCACGTCAGAACCGCATGCGCGGGATCAGCCGGCGCCGCCGGATCAGCCGCTCCCTTCAGATATGCCGCGACATCATGAATCTCCGCCGCACTCAGCCGCGTGGAAAAATCCGCCGGCATCAGCGACGTCATATCGATCTTCAGATCCTTCAGCGCCGCGCGGTCGAAGGAATGGAACACGCCATTCGTATCGACCATCTGGATCGTGAAGGTGTCCTGCGATTTCCGCGTACCCTTATAGACCTTGCCGTCGGCCGTCGTCGCCGTCACGGTTGCGCGCGCCGCAGCGCCACCGCCGCGCCCGAAGCCCCGGCCGCGCCCGCGACCTCCACCACCACCGGCAGCCGCTGGCGGCGCATTTGGGTTTGTGATGAACGCCGCGATCTGATCGGCATTGAGCGCCGTGAACGTCAGATCCGGACCGACCGGCGTTCCCTTCCCGTTGAACTGATGGCACGAAAGGCATCCGCCCTTCCCTTCGAACACAGCCTTACCAGCCGCTGTATCTCCGCCACCCGCCTCGGACGAAACCGTCGCCGGCGCACCGCCGCCTGCGTTCAGCGTCCGCATATAGCTGACGATTTGCCAGATCTGATCCGTCGAGAGCTGCGTGTAAGCCGGCATCGTGGTGCTCCGAATGCCGTTGCGAATGTTCAGGAAAATCTCGCCGTCTTCTGAACCATGCTGATAATTCGCGAACCCCTGCGCGTGGCAACTCTGGCACTGCGCATCATAGAGCGTCCGCCCCGCCGCAATCGCCGCGGCCTGCCCGGCGAAAGGATTCTTCTGCGCCTCGGCCCGGTCTGACTGCCCCGCCAGCCATCCGGCAAACACCACACATCCAGTAATGAAAAGGACAAATCCGCGCACACGCATAGATGCTAGTGTACAGCGCGGGAATGACGAGTTGTTACTGCCCGACCTGTCCGGTTTTCGCTTCCTGCAGCGTGATTCCGTTCGCCTCGATCAGCGTCCCCGTGATGGCATCGAGGTTGATCTTCGCGCTCTGATACGACACCACTGCAGAAAGCTCCGCCGCCTTCGCCGACGCCAGATCGCGCTGCGTCTGAATCACGTTATAAGACGTCGATTCACCCGCCGTGAACTTCTTCTGTTCGCCATCCACCAGCTGCTGCTGCAGCACCGTGTTCGCGTGCGCCGCCTGATAACGCGCCCGCGCCTGCCGCAGCGCCACCACGGAATTCGTCACGTCCACTTCCACCTGATTCCGCGCTTCGCTTGCCGTGAGCTGATCCTGCCGCAACTGGAGCTGATCGATACCGTAATCGGCCTGCGCCTGCCGGTTCCCGAGCGGCACGCTCGCATACGCTCCGATGTTCTCGGTCGGGAAATTGCGCGCAAAGATCTGCCGCAGCGCTGTT
>CAZPZE010000292.1:0-3891 GCA_964590625.1 uncultured Solibacteraceae bacterium | reverse complement strand
TGAGGGATAAGGTAACTATTTGAGGGGTTTGGTCGGGCTGCCGGGATTTGAACCCGGGACCTCTTGCACCCCAAGCAAGCGCGCTAGCCAGGCTGCGCCACAGCCCGAAACATCCAGTTTACACTGCGCATTTCCCCGCCTTTCCGCCGCCAATCCAACACCTCAATATGCCACCATAGCTATTTGATACTCACCCTCACCATGAACCCTGCGATCGACCGTACGATCGCCGTCGATCGCCTTGCATTCGATGACCGCGCCTACATCCTTTCCTCCAACGATTCCGCCGGAGGACGCGGCATCAACGCCTCCGTCGTCATCCACAACTTCGGCGGCAAGACCCTCGCGGTTCTGCCCGCCGGCGGGGAGCCCGCGGCCCGATTCGAAAAATTCATGGACCACTGCGGCTTCCCCGTCGCCACCGTCCCCATCCGCAACGATATTCGCCTCAACCTCACCATCACGGACCGCAACGGTCTCACCGTGAAGCTCAACGAAGCCGGTCCGCGGCTCGATCGCGAAGAAGTTGCCAACGTCGAATCGACAGTGGAAGCCTATCTCGGCTCAGCCACCTGGCTCATGCTTTGCGGCAGCCTGCCGCCCGGAGTCCCCACGGATTTCTACGCGCAGCTCATCACGCGCGCGCGCAAGAAAAACGTTCGCACGCTGCTCGATACCGACGGCGACGCGCTCTTCCGCGGCATTGAAGCAGAGCCCACCATCGTAACCCCGAATCAGCAGGAAGCCGAACACCTGCTCGGCACCGTTCTTCTCACGCGGTCGAGCTCGATTACGGCCGCGCGGCGCATTCAGTCCATGGGCGCGCAGTCAGTCGTGCTTTCGCTCGGCGCGCGCGGCGCGCTGGGCGCCTCCGGCACTTTTCTTTGGGAGGCGATTCCGCCTCGCATCGAGGCCATCTCGCCTATCGGAGCCGGTGACGCAATGGCAGCCGCGGTTCTCTGGTCCATCGAGAAGGGCGATGATTTTCCGCAGGCACTGGCGTGGGGAGTCGCCACCGGCACCGCATCGGCGAAGCTTCCCGGCATTCAATTCGCCACGCTGGAGCAGGCCCGCGCGGTTCGCGGAGATGTGGATCTTCGCCGGATAGAAGCCTGACCACGGCAGCCCAGCACGGCCGGCCGCGCGACGGATTCTTCCGCTCGGCCGGAATCGTCTCCGCCGCGGTCGCCGTCAGCCGCATCACCGGACTCGTTCGCGAAAGCGTGTTGAGCTGGCTGTTTGGCGCGGGCGCAACGTTTGACGCGTACAGCATCGGCTACCGCATCACCAACCTCGCGCGCGATCTGTTTGCGGAAGGCGCTCTCTCCTCCGCCTTCGTTCCCACGTTCACCCGCTATCTGACGACAAGAAGCCCCGAGGAAGCACAGGAACTCTCGAACATCACCGGCACGCTGCTGATCGTCATCGTGGGCGCAATCTGCGCGCTCGGCATGCTGTTCGCCGGAACGTTCGTCGAAATCCTGGCGCCCGGCTTTCACGCGGTCCCCGGAAAATTCGAGCTGGCCACCCGGATGGTGCGAACCATGTTCCCGTTCCTGCTGCTCGTCGCGATGGCCGCACAGGCGCAGGGAATTCTCTTCGCCTGCGGAAGATTCGGCATCCCGTCGGTTTCTTCCAGCATGTTCAATGTCGGCTCGGTGATTTCGGGACTGATTCTCGGCTACTGGCTCGGGCCGCAGCTCGGCATCTCGGCGGTGCAGGGCATGGCGTACGGAATTCTCTTCGGCGGCGCCGCGCAGCTTCTCTTCCAGTTGCCCAGCGTGTGGCGCGTCGGTTTCGCGTGGCGGCCGCAGTGGAACATCCATCATGAGGGCGTTCAGCACATCCTGCGGCTGATGGGTCCGGCAATTCTCGGCGGCGCTGCGCTGCAGATCAATCTGCTGGTGAATACGAACATCGCCGCCGGCCTGCGTGACAGCGCCGGCCACGTCCTGAACGGCCCCGTAAGCTGGCTCTCCTACGCGATGCGCTTTCAGCAGTTGCCGATGGGGCTGTTCGGCGTCTCCATCGCCTCGGCCACGCTGCCGCGCATTTCGAAGTGCGCGGCACAGGGCGATTTCGCTGCGTTCCGCGCCGTGCTTTCGCGCTCCATCGTGACTGGTCTGCTTCTGACAATCCCTTCCGCCATCGGACTGCTCCTCCTCGGCGAAAGCATGATCGGCATCGTCTATCAGCATGGGCGATTCGCCGCTTTCGATACGCATCAGACGAGCATCGCGCTCTGGTGCTACGCGCCGGGGCTTGCGGGATACGCGGCCGTCAAACTCCTCGCCCCCGCGTTCTATGCGCTCGGTGATGCGCGCACGCCGATGCTGGTCAGTCTGAGCTCAGTGCTGGTGAACGCGGTGGCCGCCACTACATTGGTGCATTCGACCGGTCTCGGCTTTGCGGGGCTCGCCCTGTCGCTGTCGCTCGTCTCCATGTTCAATGCCGTGGTGCTCGCCACGCTGATCCGCCGGCGCACGGGCGGCATCGATGGCCGCACCATCGCCTCGAGCGCGATTCGCATCCTGATCGCCGCCGGCGTGATGGCGGCCGCTGTCCGCGGCGTTACGCTCGGCGCGCACGCTGCCATCGCTTCCGTGAAGCTGGCGCGCATCGCAGACGTCGCGTTCGGCGTTCCCATCGGGGCTCTTGCGTACTACGCCGCCGCCTCCGCTCTCGGCATCCCGGAGATTCAGGAAGCGCGCGAAGCGCTGCTGCGGCGGCTCGGAAAAGCACGCTGATTGTCAGCCGATTTTCACCGGTTTGTTAAACTGATTGCCGATGCTCCCCGACATTCAGCACGCGATCCGGCTTCAGATTCTCGACGACCGGGTCACCGCGCTGACAAAGGAAATTGCCACACTCCCCAAACATATCGCCGAGATTGAAAAGAAGCTGGAGTCCCACCTCCGCCGCCTCGATCATGACAAAGCCGCGCTCGTGGGGAATCAGAAAGACCGTAAGCGGCTGGAGGGCGACATCCAGACGCACGACCAGAAGATCTCCAGACTCAAGGGTCAGATGATGGAGGCGAAGACGAACGAGCAGTATCGCGCCTTCCAGCAGGAGATCGATTTCGCCGGGCAGGAGATCCGGAAAGCCGAAGACCGCATCCTCGAGCTGATGAGTGAAGCGGAGCCGCTGGAGCGCAACGTCAAGGCGGCCGAAGCCTCGCTCGCGAGCGAGAAGAAGCTTGTGGAACAGGATAAAGCGGAGGCGCGCGACCGCACTGCGGCGGACCAGAAGGAAATCGAAAATCTCAGGGCCGAACGCGCCGGCATCATGGCGCAGATGACGCCGTCGGTCGCCGCCAATTACGAGCGCATCCGCAAAGGCCGCGGCGTCGCCGTCAGTGAAGTGACCGCCGGCCGCTGCGCCAAATGTAATATCGCGCTTCGCCCGCAGTTTTACCAGGATCTGAAAAAGGGCGACAAGATCATGAACTGCGAGAGCTGCGGGCGCATCCTTTACTACAATCCGCCGCAGGCGGTGGAAGATCTGGGCGGCCGCCGCGTCAATATGAGCGCCGGTACCGGCGTGGACGCCGACGCCTGAACGTCAGCGCAGAAACCGCGACGCGAGAAACCCAAACCCGGCCACAATCAGATTCCGGAACAGGAATCGCGATTTCTTCGGACGCTCCTCGGCGGCGGCAAAAGCAGGCGCCGGCACTTTGACGGGCGGTTCATCACGCCGCATCGCATCCTGCAGCTGCGATTCGAAAGCGCGCGGCGCGGGATCGGCCGCGGCGGGTGGAATCAGTTGCGAGCGCTCGCAGAGTTTTTCGATCGCAGCCACCAGGCGCTGCAGGTTGTGATCCGTTTCGGCGGCGCGCGCGTTCAGGGCTTCAATCGATCCTGCCTGTTCCGCCAGCGTCTTCTCGAT
>CAZPZE010000291.1:0-2883 GCA_964590625.1 uncultured Solibacteraceae bacterium | reverse complement strand
CGGCCGAGCGTGCGGAGGAGCGTGGTTTTGCCGAGGCCTGGAACCCCTTCCAGAAGCACGTGTCCGCCGGCGACCAGACAGATGAGGACGCCATCGACGACGCTTTCCTGTCCCACGATGACTTTGCCGATTTCCGAACGGACCAGGTTCAGCTTGGCGACCGCGGGGCTAATGCTGACATCCGAAACCATGCATAGATTCTACTTGATGGACGCGGCTGGGTGGCATTTGTTTGCAGGAACTTACGAAATTGCTACGACCGGTGTGGAAACGGTTCAGTTTTGGGTAGGGAGCCGCTGGGCGCGGTCGACGACGAGGCAGTCGATGGGGGCTTTGGCTGGTATGAGTTTCAGGCCGAGTTGCTGTTCGATGGCGGTGAAGAAATCGGGTGGGCCGTCGGGCTGGGGCTGGGCGGAGGGGCGCGTGTAGATGAGGAGGAATCCGTATTTGCCGTTTACGCCGGTTTTATCGAGAATCGGACGGCCTGCGGCGCCGCCGAGGCGCTGGGCGATTTCCGGCATGGTGCCTGCGCCCATGTTCATTGCGCCTCCGGGGTTAGCAGGCGGCTTCGGGAAGGGGTGTTCCGGCGTGGAGAGAGCCATTTTCAGACCGCCTTTGGCGACGGTCATCTCGAATACGGGAAGGTCGCGCATTTCGTGATGGACGGTCATTTGAAAGCGGTTGTTCAGGAGGGCTTGGAGCATTTGCAGGATTTCGGCTGGAGTGGCGCCCTGGGGCGGCTTCGCGGTGATATCGAATTTGTCAGTGTCGAGCCAACCGGGGCCGAAGATGCGGGATTCCGAGAGATCGTATGCGACCCGGAGGTATTGATGGAGGCTTGCGTTCGTTCCGATCAGCATTCCATTGCGGATTCCGGGGAACGCGGTGGCGCCGGAATCGGAGTTGTTGATTCTGACGGTGGCCGCGTCGAAGGATGGCGATTGGGCGAATAGTGCCGCAGCGACGGTGAGTGCGATCATGGCGGGGCGCATCGGTTAGCTCCTGTATCCATGACGGTCGGCGACAGGAATTGCGCAAACGGCAATATCCATATATTTCCGTTGTTATCGGCCTGTAGTTAACTTTAAAATCGGTACGACCAGCGTGCGTGCGGAAACGCACAACGATCATAGGATGTAACGCTATCTATCTCATTTTTGGGTTGTTACGGCTCTCCTATGTTGCTATTCTTCAGTCACGATAGTCGTTCGGGATTATGGAAAATCAGATCATTCAAGCGGGAATCAATCCAGATACTTTTGAAGCGGAGGGGCGCGGCACCGCGCGTCTTCCATGGCATACGCCGGGAATGACGGCGTTCCAGGTATCGAAGACACTGGCGAACACTCACCCGGGTCTGACCTACGACGCCGACTACAACGTTTCTGACAGCTAAGTCGAGCAACACATGCCGATTAGTGGCGCCTTGCCGGCGAATGCCCGTTTTGTGGCTGATGCGCAGGGTTCACAACGTCACCGTTGCGATACAACAACTGATTGCTTCTGGCAGAACAACGCGATTATTCTTGCCGGGAGCGATGACGCCCGTCACTGCGTTCACGACGGGCTTGTTCTCTTCTTCGATGGAAGGCTGATCAGGCACGCCGAACTAGCGGGAAGGCTTGGAACTACCGGCAGTCCCGCGCTGGTTGACGTGCTCCATGCCTATCGACGCTGGGGCAACGAGTTTCCACGCTACCTGGATGGAGTTTTTGCTCTTGCGCTGTGGGATAGCAGGCATCACCGTCTGATCCTGGCGCGCGATCCAGGAGGGTATCGGCCTCTGCACTACCGGGTACAGGGAGATCAGTTCCGCTTCGCCAGCGAGGCGAGAGGATTGCTGGCACACGGCGATATTCCGCTCGTCGCGAATCAGATGAGGATTGCGCAACGGCTCAGCGGAATTCCGGAAACCAGCGGGGGTACGTTTTTTCAGGGCATTTTGTCTGTGCCGTCCGGGCATACGGTCGTGTGGGAACGCGGACGAGTATCGGTGTGCGATTTCTGGCAGCCTTTGAATATTTCCCCGCTTCGTCTGGCCGATCCGCGCGAGTATGCGGAGGGCCTGCGATCCGTTCTGGAAGACGCCGTCCGGGAACGAATCGGCGGGTTCTCTACAGTGGGATCTCATTTAAGCGGCGGGCTCGATAGTTCCAGCGTGACCGCGACTGCGGCGAAGATTCTTCGGGATCGGGGAGGGCGCGTGAGCGCGTTCACTGCCGTGCCGGCGATCCCGATGGACGATACGCGGGCTGGCGGGGGTTTCAGCGATGAATCGTCACATGCGGCAGCGACGGCGGCCTTATATCCGAATATTGATCACGTGCAGATTCGGATCGTTTCCGGCGGTCTGTTGGAGAATCTGGACCGAATGAGTTCCGCCGCGGAATCTCCGCAATTCAGTGCGGGAAATTCGTGGTGGATTCACGCGATCTGCGCAGACGCGGCGGCGCGAGGGATTCGCACCGTGCTTACAGGCGCGAGAGGCAACTTCACGATCAGCTGGAACGGCCGGCTGGCGCTCTCGGGCCTGATTGCGAACGGCCGGATTGCGGAAGCGGCGCGGCTCGCACGTGCGATGCGGAAGAACGGAAGTGCCTGGCGAAGCGTCGTGAATACGGGTATTCAGCCTTTGCTGCCGTCCAGTATCCGGCGCATACTCAACGACGCTCGCGGCTCCGATATTGCGAAAGAAGAAATTGGGTGGCGGAGCGAATTCGCGATCGCGGCCGGTCTGGATCTCGAGGAAGCCATCAATCGCATGGAATCTCTGGACAGCCGGTCCCTGCGCGTCGTGTGCATCCGCCGCGCGGATCCCGGCGGCAACACTGCCGCGCTCCTCAGGCTGACAGGGGTGGAACAAATGGACCCCACGGCGGATCG
>CAZPZE010000290.1:0-5136 GCA_964590625.1 uncultured Solibacteraceae bacterium | reverse complement strand
AGCGTGGCGGCTGGAACGGCTGAAGCGGTCCAAAACCGGCGCTTCGGGCGCTTCTGGAGCCACGGGCGCGGCCAGGTAAAGCCGGAACCGGCAGACAAACGAAAAGGGCGGCTTCCGTAAGGGAGCCGCCCTTTTCATTCGGAACGACAGATTACTTCGCTGCGAGTTTCGCGGCGCGCTGCTTCTGATACTTCTTCTCGAACTTGTCGACGCGGCCGGCCGTATCGACCAGCTTCTGCTTGCCGGTGAAGAACGGGTGGCAGTTGGAGCAGATTTCGACGCGGATGTCGCTCTTGTTGGTGGTGCGGGTGCGGAAGGTATGGCCGCACGCACAGATCACATTCACCTCATTGTAGGCGGGGTGGATTCCAGCTTTCATGGTTTTACCTCGGGAAATACCATCTTAGCACAGGGGGTTTTGAAGGCCCGGAAACACGAAACCCCGCCGGCTCGCGAGGAGCGGCGGGGTTTCGATCGCCTATTCAGATTTGAGGCAGTTACTGCGTCCGCTGCGAAGCAACCGGTCCACAGGAAGTTGGCCCCGTCACTGAGAACGGAACCGTCAGCGATGACAACGGTCGATTCAGCTTTCGGCCACCTCGCAGGGTCTACTACATGAACTCATTTTTCTGGACCACCTCCTTCTTCAGTGATACCTCCAAATTACGCCCGCATGCCGCGCTTGTCAACAACAATCCGGACAAAAATGTTTCGGCCTCACAAACCGAATTCTGCAGCATGAAACCTGCGTGAATACGTATCGCGAACACATCCGGTTTCATGCGGAAATCGCGCAACAGTGCAGCGCGCGAGCGCAAGACGAATTAGTTCGTAGTCCGTCTTATCAAACAGGGCAACGGTTGAAACAGCCCGAGAGCAATAAGGAGTTCCCCTTGAAATTCATTCCATCTTTCAAAACCAAAGCAGCGAAGCTACAGGCATTCGCCGGCGCCCTGGTCCTGTGCGGAGGACTTGCGGTGGCGGCTCACGGCGGGATGGATCCCGCACACATTCATCTCAAACTGGCGGACCCGGCTGAAGGCGGCGCGCGCGTTACGATGGCAGCCGCGGCGAAAGCAGCGATGCCTTCGGTCGTGAAGATTTCCGCTTCGAAGATCGTGAAGACGCCGACTGCGTTTTCGGGCGATGACAATGATCTGTTCCAGCAGTTCTTCGGCGGGCGCGGCGATGGCGGACAGTTCCAGGCACCTCCGCAGGCGCATCGTGAAGGCGGGCTCGGATCGGGCGTGATCGTCAGCCCGGACGGTTATATTCTGACGAACAACCATGTGGTGGATGGCGCGACGGATGTGGAAGCGACGCTGCCTGATCGCCGCGAGTTCAAAGCGAAAGTGATCGGCACGGATCCGAAGACGGACATCGCGGTGATCCACATCGACGCGTCGAATCTGCCGGCCATCACGGTGGGCGACGATTCGAAGCTGCAGGTAGGCGATGCGGTGCTGGCGATCGGCAATCCGTATGGCATTGGACAGACGGTGACGGCGGGAATCGTGAGCGCGACCGGGCGCAGCCAGTTGGGAATTGAAGACTACGAGGACTTCATCCAGACGGACGCGTCGATCAACCCCGGCAATTCGGGCGGCGCTCTGGTGAACGACCGCGGCGAACTGGTCGGCATCAATACGGCGATACTGGCGGGCAATTCGGGCGGCAATCAGGGAATCGGTTTTGCGGTTCCGGTGAGCCTGGCGCGCCACGAGATGGATCAGATCGTGACGAACGGTCATGTGACGCGCGCTTATCTCGGCGTGACGATTCAGGAAGTGACGCCGGCGATCGCGCGGGCGATCGGGCTCGATGCGCCGAAGGGTGCGCTGGTGAGCAATGTGACGCCGGGCAGTCCGGCAGAGCGCGCGGGTCTGAAATCGGGTGACGTGATCACGTCAATCAACGGCAAGCCGGTGCTCGAAAGCAATCAGCTCCGGATGGACGTCGCCATGATGGGCACGGACGCGCCGGTGAAGCTGCAGGTGTTCCGCAATGGCGAGACGATCAACGTAGACGCGCGGACGGGCGAGATGCCGGGCGCGCCGGTGGAGAAGGCGAGCCTGGAGCACAGCGATTCGAACAGCGCGCTGGATGGAGTTTCGGTCCGCAGCCTGACGCCGGAGATGGCGCAGCAGGCGGGCGTGGCGGAAGGAACGTCCGGCGTGGTGGTGACGAATGTGGATCCGACGAGCGCCGCGGCGAGCGCGGGTCTGGAGCGGGGCGACGTGATTCAGGAAGTGAACCACAGCAAGGTGACGAATCCGAGCGAATTCGCGAGCGCACTGCAGCACGGGAAGAATGGCGATTCGCTGCTGCTGGTGAATCGCAAAGGCAACAAGATGTATCTGGCGGTGTAAAAGCAGAAAGCAGGTTGGAGTTGATTGGCCGGGGCTTCGAAAGGGGCCCCGGCTTTTTTGTCGATTGGTTGTCTACGTTCCGCTCGTCAATTCGGCAATCCGATCGTCGTTGAGGAAAATCGTATCGCATATCGCAAAAACGGTGCCGGCGATCGGCTTCCCAACTACTTGCTCCCTCGACAGCGCCTCACCGACGAGCGAGTTTCTGGCGATCGCGCGATCGGCGGCGTCTATCACCATAAAAGAAGGTCCGCTTTTCAGCTGCTGAAAGGCGAGCGCTATGGCTTGTCTATGTCGTGCAGCAGAGTCGGAGCGCCATTCCCCGACAATGAGGTCAAAACTTGCCGCGCTCTCAGCATGTCCGGGAGTCCACTCCACGAAGTATGCGGCGATCACTTCGCCGCCACCGCCAAAATAACCCCAGACTCGTTGTGTGATGTTCCCGCAGCATTCGCAAGGGCCGAACACGCGGTGATCTTCCGAATTGTGTGACAAACACCTGTCCTTGCATAATGTTTGAGCACAGATTGTCTGCGTTTATATTCTTGAATTGGTATAGAATTTTCCTGTGCCCGGTGTGAATCGGACAAGAAAGGAACAGCTGTGCATATTAGATTGAACCTAGTTCTATCGCTAGCACTCACCCTCGTTGCGATTAACTCACTTTCGGGGCAGGTGCCGTCAATGCAACGTCCGCACTTTGATGTAGCGACTTTAAAGGCCGACAATGGTCCCATCGTATTTGGAGTGACGGGCATGGAGAGAGGAGGACCCGGCACTGCAGATCCAGGGCGCGTGACTATAACCCAGCGCATTCTGAAGCAGCTCATATCGGATGCTTACGGCGTCGGTCTGGATCGGATTTATGGGCCGGCATGGCTGGCCGACTCAGATTTTATGTATTCGATCAACGCCACAATGCCCCCATCAACTACGCAAGAAGGATTTAAAGAAATGCTGCAAACGCTGCTTGAAGAGCGCCTTCATCTCGTCACCCATCATGAAACCAGAGATTTTCCTGGTTACAATTTGATGATCAGTCCAACCGGATTAAAGATCAAAGAGTGGCGTGTCGATCCAAACGCCCCGCCCGTCCGCGGCGGTCTTGATGCCCAACGTTTTCGAATTATTACAGGGCCGACAGGCTATACAATGGTGGCTCCCGGCGTCGCGAATAAACTTGGCGTTTTTCATATTGCAAGTCGCTTGACAATGAGCGAGTTCGCCAAACATCTCGGAACTCTTATTAACTTTTCAAATGCTCTTCCGGCTGGTGTAGAAACCCCACAGGTTAGCGATGAAACTGGGTTGACTGGCGTTTATGACTTTAAATTTGCTTTCGCGGGAACTGCAGTGTTGCCGAGTGCGGCGCCGAGCGGACGCGACTCCGAAGAGACAATAGACGCGCCGAATCTGTTTGCGGCTCTCGAGAAGCAGGCGGGTCTGCGTCTCGTCAAGGCCAAGGGAGTTCCGGTCGATATTCTTGTCGTCGATCGAGCCGACAAGGTGCCAGATGGGAATTGACGAACATGGTATACATAGGAGCGAAGTGTTAAACGTACTTTAATATTTGTCAAGTTATCTTGATGTATAGTCAGGTTTTAAAAGTCTTTTAATAGCTTTTCATTATGGAACCTATACGTCCTCCGGCTGATGCAAGGGTGGTACTACAGAAGTTCTCGGGGTATTGAAGTAGATCTCCACGAATTGCTCTCGACGATGACCAAAATCTCCGACTTAACTTGTGGCAGAGAATTGCCCAACCCGGTCGAGGCGGTTGCGCATAGGCGAGGACAGGCAGCGGAGGCAGTCTATAGATCGCGATTGGCCATTAAATCGGACGATCGATTAGCGGTGTGTTTCCTGGGTGCGTTGTTAATTTTGAATAGTGAGGGAGAGATCGGATGGAGAACTCATGTTTCCAGACCGGAAGGCGACAGTAGATGCAATCGCTCAGCCCGCTTTTTGCGCCTCTGCGATAGCGGCGCGGAGGTCTTCTTCTGTCACGATGCCGTCGAAGCGCTTTACGGTGTTGCCTTTGCTGTCGAAGACGATCGTGACGGGGAGTTCGGCGAGGTTGCCCATGCCGGTGGAGAGGCCGACCTGATAGGCGATCGGGTTGGTCTTCAGAAATTTCGGGACGACAGATGCCGCGTCATCGTCGGTGGCGATGCCGAGGAACTGGACGCCTTTGGCGCCGAGGTCCTTGTGGATGCGGTTGAATTCGGGGATTTCGGAGCGGCAGGGGATGCACCAGGTGGCCCAGTAGTTCAGCACCACGACTTTGCCTTTGTAATCCGCGAGCGAGATCGGCGCGCCGTCCATCGTGTGGAACGGCAGGCCGTCGAGACCGCCGGCGGGAGTTGTGTCAGCGGTTGTCGCCGCGGATGATTTCGTGTTGAGGAACGAAAGATATTCCGACGGATTGCGCGTGAGGCCGGGGAAAGTGGCGACGACGTTGCGGTCGGAATCGTAGAGCACGTAGAACGGAATCGCGACAGTCTTGAATTTTTCCTCTTCGAGCTTCTGGTTGGCGACGGAGGCGGCGTCGGTGCCGTCCGTGTAGAGGTCGACGAGCACCATGTTCTTCATAACCGAAGCGATTTCGGGCTTCGTAAACATGTTGGCCTTCATCCAGTGGCAGTTGGTGCAGGCGTAGCCGGTGAAATTCACGAGCACGTATTTGCTGCCGGCTTTCGCCTGTGCGAAAGCGCCATCGAGATCGTTTTCGACCCAGGTGAGCTGGCCGGATGAACCGCCCGCACCC
>CAZPZE010000289.1:0-6014 GCA_964590625.1 uncultured Solibacteraceae bacterium | reverse complement strand
TGCCTGGTACGCTGAACTTTTCCGACCATGTCATCGCTTCCTCCCAACACCTTCAAAGCCGCCATCACATCCGGGAAACAGCAAATCGGTCTCTGGAGTTCGCTCTGCAGCAACATCGCGACGGAAATCATCGCAGGCTCCGGATTTGACTGGATCGTGCTCGATACCGAACACGCCCCGAATGAGATCCCAGGCCTCCTGTCGCAACTGCAGGCAATGGCAACGAGCACAACCGAACCGGTGGTTCGCGTCGCATGGAACGACACGGTCATCATCAAGCGCGTCCTCGATATCGGCGCCCGCACACTGCTGATCCCGTTCGTGCAGAACGCGGAGGAAGCCCGCGCCGCCGTCGCCGCCACGCGTTACCCGCCGCGGGGCGTTCGCGGCGTGTCCGTCGGCCCGCGCGCCAACCGCTACGGACGCGTCCCCGGCTATCACCACACAGCGCACGAAAATATCTGCGTCATCGTCCAGATCGAAACGCGCAGCGCGTGTACGCAGATTGAAGCCATCGCCTCGGTGGAAGGCATCGATGGCATTTTCATCGGTCCCAGCGATCTCGCGGCCGATCTCGGCCACCTGGCGAATCCCAAACATCCCGAAGTACAGGCCGCCATCGCGGACGCCTGCAGGCGCATTCGCGCCGCGGGCAAAGGCGCGGGAATGCTGACGGGCGATCCCGAAGAAGCCTGCCGCTATCTCGCCAACGGATTCACGTTTGTCGCCATGGGCAGCGACGCCGGCGTGCTGGCGGGCGCCACGGCGAAACTCGCAGCCATGGGCAAAGAACAAATCGCACAACTGAACAGGAGCACGGAAAAATGAAAATCGGATTCATCGGACTCGGCATCATGGGCAAGCCCATGGTCCGGAACCTGCTGAAGGGCGGTTATTCGGTCACGGTTCACGACCGCGTGGAAGGCGCGGTGAAAGAACTGGTCGCCGCCGGCGCGACGGCCGGTGGTTCATCTTCCGCAACAGCCGCGCAGTCGGATGTGATCATCACGATGCTGCCCGATGGCCCCGACGTGGAGGCCGTGGTCCTCGGTCCCGGCGGCGTGCTGGAAGGCGCGCGCAAAGGATCGATCGTCGTCGATATGAGTTCCATCAGCCCCATCGCCGCGCAGAAGGTCGGTAAGGAATGCGAGGCGAAAGGCGTCGGCTTCATCGACGCGCCGGTGAGCGGCGGCGAGCCGAAGGCGATCGACGGAACCCTGACCATCATGGCAGGCGGCGACCAGGCCACGTTCGAGAAAGTAGTCCCGATCCTCCAGAGGATGGGATCGAGCGTCACGCTCACAGGCGCTGTTGGTGCGGGCAACACCACCAAGCTGGCGAACCAGATCATGGTGGCCTGCAACATCGCGGCGATGGGCGAAGCGCTCGTGCTTGCCACGCGCGCGGGCCTCAATCCGGAAACTGTTTTCAACGCCGTGAAAGGCGGCCTGGCCGGCAGCACGGTGCTCAATGCCAAAGCTCCGATGGTCATCGCGCGCAACTTCAAACCCGGCTTCCGCATCGAACTGCACGAGAAGGATCTGCGCAATGCGTTGCTGGCGGGCGAATCGCTGAAGGTCGCGCTGCCGATGACCAGCCTGGTTCAGCAGATGCTGATCGCGCTGATGAACGACGGCAAAGGCGGCCTCGATCACTCCGGGATCGTGAATTTTCTCGAAAGAATGGCGGGAATCGAAGTTAAACCGTCGGCTTCGTAATCCGCAACCCCGGGTTCTACGGAAAACTCCGCATTGCGCAGCCAGATCGTCCGGCATCCTGCATTCTTTCCGCAAAGAATGTCGGATTCCCGGTCGCCCACCATCCACGATTCGCGCAGATCGATGCTGTGTTCGCGCGCGGCCTGCTCAAGATGCAGCACGCCGGGTTTGCGGCATCCGCAATTTTCATCCGGATGGTGCGCGCAGAGATAAGAGGCTGTGATGCCGACTCCCGCCGCGCCCATCAGTTCCAGAAAACGCGCCTGCACAGCATCCATCTCCGCGGGCGCGATGAAGCCGCGGCCCACTCCGGATTGATTGCTGACCACGATCAGCGTCCACCCGGCGCGCTCCAGATCGCGCAGCGCCTCAGCGGCGCCCGGCAGCAGAACAACATCCGCCGGATCCCGCATGTGGCCGCGATCTTCGATGATGGTGCCATCGCGATCGAGAAACAGCGCCCGCTTCACTGCTCGTTTATCCCCGCTGGCGTGAAGCTTCGATCAGTTCGTCCCGCTTCACCGCCCATGTTCCATGGTGGCCCACGGCGACGCCCGCCGCCAGATTGGCCATTTCCGCCGCTTCCCGCAGATCGAAACCCGCGCCCAGCGCAAGCGCGAGGGTCGCGACCACCGTATCGCCCGCGCCCGTGACGTCCGCCACTTCATGCGTCATCGCGGGAAGATGCACTTCGCGATGGCCGGACTCAAACAGCGACATGCCCTCACCGCCGCGTGTGATCAGCAGCGCGGAGGGCGCGATGGCTTCGAGCAGCTTTTCAGCCGCGCGCGTCAGGTCCTCATTCGAGTGAATGGCTTCGCCCGCGGCCGCCCCGGCTTCCCGCAGGTTCGGCGTCACAATACGCGCGCCCCGATAGCGCGCGAGATCGGTCGATTTCGGATCCACCACAACCGGGATGCCGCGTTTCGATGCGCGCTCGATCACCCACCGGCAGAACGATTCGGGCGCAACCCCCTTCGCGTAATCGGAGATCACCACCACGTCCGAGTCTTCCAGTTCCTGTTCGCATTTCCGCAAAAGCTGCGCCGCCATGCGCGCCGAAAGCGGCAGACGATTCTCCTCATCGAAACGGACAATCTGCTGCCCGCCCGCTGTCACTCTCGTCTTGGTGGTGGTGACGCGGCCATCATCTTCGATGAGCGCTTCCATACCGATTTCCATGCGCGTCAGTTCCCCGCGCATGCGCGACGCCGCCTCATCGATACCGGTGACACCGGCAAGTTTTACCTTGGCGCCCATGCCACATGCATTTGCTGCCACGTTCGCGGCGCCGCCAAGGACGAACTTCCGTTCGGAAACTTCCACAACAGCAACCGGCGCTTCCGGGGAGATGCGCGAAGCCGAGCCCGTCACGTAGGCGTCCAGCATGCAGTCGCCGGCCACCAGGACGCGAACCGTGGGCGCGCGCATCAGTAATTTGGTGATCATCATTTTCGGTTCTCCTGCGCCGCGCAGATCCTTTCGACCAGCGCGGTGGTGGAACGCCCGGCGTGGAGCGGCAGGAACCGGATCGTTCCGCCATAACCTTCCACAACGCTGCGTTCCGGGACGGGCCGCTTTCCGTTCGCGTATTCCTCGCCTTTGCAGTGAATATCGGGGCGAAGACGGCTGAGGGGAACCGATGGCTCGGTTTCATCGAAAATCACCACGTGATCCACCATTTCGAGCGCCGAAAGCACCTCGGCGCGGTCTTCCTGAGACATCAGAGGACGCCCCGGACCTTTCACCGCGCGCGCGCTTGCGTCACTGTTAATCCCGACCACCAATATGTCGCCCAGCGATTTTGCGTCGCGCAGGCTGCGAATGTGCCCCGCATGAATGAGATCGAAAATACCGTTAGTCCACACGAGGGTTTTCTGATGCACGCGCCATTCCGCGCGCATCCGTTCCAGTTCCTCCATCGAGCGGAGCTTCGAGATCCCCTTCACCCGATTCAATTATCCCAGTAACTGTGCGACGGCCAGGCTCAGGTGACGGATGCGAAGCGCCGTTTCATTTGGGTCGGAAGCGCACAGTTCAGACGGCGTGATCGATGGCGACAGGGGCACCGCCCCAGGCCTGCTGGGAAGTCCACGGTTTCGCGGGACCGCTCCAGAATGCATCGCTCGCCGGCAGCCCGAGCGGCAGGAATGCTTCGGCGCACAGATAAAGGCTGCCGGTCGAAATATAGGTTTCCCCGACACTCGGCTGATGCCCGCACAGCCCGATTCTCAGCCAGCCCTTCGCGTCGAACGTACCGTCCGCCTCGAGCGTGCGGCGGATAACGGCCGTCAGCGCTCCACGAACCTGCTCGGGCGAAACGCCGGCCGGAAGATCTTTCCGCAGCGCCATGGTGGCAAGGTGATGGAAGGCGCCGCACCGGTAAGCCAGCGAGCGGCCGATCGCCGGGTACGATCCATCCGGCGAAATGATGCGCTCCTGGATCGCCGCGAACCGCCGGGCTCGCGTCTGTACAGGCGCAGCAAATGAATTCCAGCTTTTGGAAACTTTCGAAATCGTATCGATCACCTGCATCAGCATCGGATGAATGACGAAGCTGTTGTAATAATCCCAGTGGAATTGCGGACCGTCGCCATACATACCGTCACCCTTGTACCACTCATCGTGCTGGCGGATCGCATAGTCGACGCGCATCGGGTCCCACTTCTCGCCCGCGTGCGAGAGGAACGCCTCGACCATGGCGCTGAAGAGCAGCCAGTTGTTGAAGCCCGGCTGGATCACCCGCGTCGCCAGCATCGAGTGGACGAGGTTGGTTTTCGTCGTGGCGTCGAGCTTCTCCCACAATTCCGTCGGCGCGCGCAGAATACCGAGCGCAAGGAAGGCGGCGTCGACCACCGGCTGCCCGCCCTGAGAAAAATTCATCAGGTCCGGCGAAGCGGGATCAACCGCCGCCGCGATGGATTTTCGCGCAAGCTCGGCATAGCGGCGTGAATCGTCGCTTTCGCCCGATTCGAGCCACGGCCCCATGCCCGCGAGCAGCCGCCCGAGCGCTTCGAGGTGAGTGCACTTCGGCCGATCGGTGACGTTCGGCGCGGCTTCAACCGGCATCTCCGCCTTCAGCCGCCGCTGGCTGAGGGCATTCAGCACGGGATCGCCGATTTTTCGCAGCGTACGGATCCAGTAATCGCGGTCGTTCTCGGCAGGCGCAGCGGCGCGAACCTGCGCCGCCATCGCGGTGCCGGCAGCGGCGCCAATCATCGATCTTCGGGTCATTCCGGAACTCATGGAGCTAATCCTATCCCAATTCCTGTGAACGATTCGCCAATATGCTGCGTCAGTGATCTGTAAGGACGATCCTGCCCATGAAGATTTCGATGATTCTGCTCGTTCTGCTGGCCGTTCCGGTGTCCCTCCCCGCGCAGGGCTGGGCCGGACTCCCCTTCGGCACTTCGCTCGCCCACGTGCGGAACGTCCTCGCCCGCCAGCCGCCCATCTGCACCTTCCCCCAGACCGGCGATGAGAACGATTGCACCGGCCTCACCATCGAGCAGCTTCCAACCGACGGCGATTACACCATCAAGCCTCCGTTCGAGCTCTGGCTCGGCGCGCTGAATTCGCCCCTGCACTTCAAATCGCTGCTGCACTTCTTCAATGCGGACCGCCAACTCGCGCGCGTCGATCTCACGCTCGATGTCGATAAGCACAAGGCGGAAGGACTGAATGCCGCGGATCTGGTCGAGTTCGCCAGCGAACCGGTGCTGAACGAGTTGCTCGGCAAGTACGGAATTCCGCTCACCATCAGCCCCGCCTGCGAAGCCTCCGAAACGCGCCGGCTGCTCGACAGCAACGCGGACGTCATCGACTGCAGCGTGCTCTGGAAATCGCAGAATATTCTGGTGAATCTGGTGTGGCAATATCAGCCGCAGCCGAATCAGTATTCGCTGCTGGTCCGGTATTCGATGCTGCAGAGCGGGTTGTAATTTAAATTTGGCGTCCCCAGGGGGATTCGAACCCCCGTTACCGCCGTGAAAGGGCGATGTCCTGGGCCTCTGGACGATGGGGACGCAAGGCGGGCAAAACTTCAGTCTACCACGCGCCTTTTCACCCCCGCCAAAACACCGCCACAGCCCCTCCTGCAGCCATTCATTCGCACTCACCCGCTAAAATGGGAAGTCCCATGTCAGGAAACGAAGAGTTTTACCGCATCCAGAAGCTGCCCCCCTACGTCTTTGCCGTCCTCAACGAAATGCGCGCAAAGGCACGGGCAGCCCAGATGGATGTCGTCGACCTCGGTATGGGCAACCCCGACGGCGAGACACCCAAAGTCATCGTGGA